>CAZBSN010000001.1:0-45515 GCA_964494435.1 uncultured Candidatus Peribacteria bacterium
GGCAATGTGCTGATAGGCTTGCCGGCATGGGAAAGCTCTCGATTTTCAAAGACTTATGGCTGTTCATGGGCGCACGCAAGCAGTGGTGGTTGATGCCACTCATCGTGACGATTACCGTCTTCGCATTCCTGATGATTTTCGCTCAAACGTCGCCTCTCGCGCCGTTTATCTACACGTTGTTCTGAGGTTACATTAGAGAGTTGGATGTTCCGACGCTATATTCTTCGTTGTGAAACCAATCATATTTATCGGACCCATTGGTGCAGGCAAATCCACAATAGGCAAGCTCATTGCCGAGGAATTGTTGCTTCCAACTTTCTCTCTCGACGAGGAGGAGCACCTCGCTGCGTCTGTGGGCTACGATGTAGAACACTATAAGAGGATGCAGGAAGAAACGGGATTACTCGATGCCTATGAGTACCGCCGCAGTTTTTATGACCGTCTGGTTCCTTTGTTTCTTGCATCGCACGATCACGGAGTATTGGATCTAGGAGGAGGCCATCCAATTGTGCCAGACAATAAAAAACAGGAGGTAATTAAGGATGCTCTTGCGCCGTATGGGCACATCTTCCTGCTCATGCCTACTCCGGATCCTGAAGAATCCATCAAGATCCTGCGAAAGCGCAATCAACTTGCCAAAGATGAACCCGATCTCAATGAATTATACTTTAAGAATGGAAACCGAACGTTTTGGGAAATCGCAAAATTTCCTATCTATACAGAGGGAAAAATGCCAGAGCAAACATGCGCAGAAATTCTTAAGCTCATAAATGAGAACGATGGTGCGGGATAAATCAGGTATTCTAATGACATGTGTGGCATTGCCGGATTCAGCGGCGAAAATCGCGAGCAGATCGAACGGATGACTCGGTGTCTCGTGCACCGCGGCCCGGACGGTAATGCGGTGTGGACAGGACAAGGCGCTTCGCTCGGTCATGCACGTCTCGCGATCTTGGATCCACGACCAGAGGGAGATCAGCCGATGTGGAATGAAAACAAAACAATCGCGATCGTCTACAACGGTGAAATTTTCAACTACCGCACGCTGCGAGAGGAGGAAAAGTTTTCATGCAGAACGACGACAGACACCGAAGTGCTGCTGAAACTCTATGAGAGACACGGCATGAAGTTCCTGCCGAGACTCCGAGGGATGTTTGCCATGGGCATTTACGACACGCGCGACCACTCATGGCATCTCGCACGTGATACATCAGGAATTAAGCCGCTCTACGTTGCGTATCCAGAGAAACAACTCGCGTTTGCATCGGAAGTGAGATCACTCGCATCTGCATTACCACAGAAACCGGCAATCAACATGCGATCGCTCTCGCACTACATGAGATTGCAGTACGTCCCGGGACCAGAAACGCTCTGCGAGGGCATTGAATCACTCATGCCGGGGACACTCCTCGAATGGCGGGAAGGTACAGAGAAGCGCACGACGTTCCGGTCCATAGAATCGCATGCGCCTTTTGCCTCAAAGGGGTACTTCAGCGAGGCCTTCCCTGTCCTCATGCAGGAAGTAGTGAAGGACCACCTCATTTCCGATAAACCCGTCGGCATTTTCCTGAGCGGCGGGATGGATTCGTCGATCGTGTTGCATCACATGTGCAAGAATTCGACAAAACCCGTGAAGACATTCACAGTTCGCTTCGAAGCGACGGAGGAAGAAGGGAGTAAGCGCTTCAACGCCGATGCAGACTTGGCAAAACTGACAGCCGCGCACTACGGCACAGAGCACAAAGAGATTTTCCTCACCGCTGAGCTCTTCAAGACGCTCTACCGCGAGACGGCTCGCTCGCTCGATCAGCCGAATGCCGATCACGTCTCGGTCGCGCAGTTTCTCCTCGCACGTGAAGCGAAGAAGGACGTCGACGTTGTGCTGAACGGTGCGGGAGGCGATGAACTCTTTGGCGGATACCCGCGTTATCGCATCGCGAAGATCTTGCGGGCGCTCCGCTTCATACCACCTTCTGTCCGATCATTAGCCGGGGGCATGTTTGGCCATCCGAAGGACGTCTTGGCGCTCCAACCTGGAGCGGAACTGGCAGAGCGCCTTTTGGCACGGCCAAGCCAAGAACTCCACGACCTCGCGCGCGGAGACTGGGCAGACGCGTCGCTCACCTCGCGCCTCTTCCGTGAACGGTTCTCAACGCTCAACCAGCTCGACCCTCTCCGTGCGTTCATGGAATTTGATCGCAGCCTCTGGCTCGTCGATGAATCCCTGCGACTCACCGACGGCACGACAATGGGCAGCGGCCTTGAAGCTCGTGTCCCTTTCCTCGACCCGCGCGTCATCGCTGCATCACACGCGACGAAGAGCGACTGGCACGTGACGATGAGAAGAACGAAGGCGCTTCTGAAAGATACGTACCGCGGCATTCTTCCGGATCACCTGTATGGGCTTCCCAAGGCCAGCTTCTATCCCCCGCTCGCGAAGTGGCTCCGGAGAGAGTCCGCTCCCCTCGTAGAAGAGATGCTCGAACACAAACGCATACAAGAACTCTTCAAGGTTGAGAAGGTTCGCGATCTCTTTGAGCGTCATAAACGGAAGGAAACCTACGCTCTGCATACGCTTTCATCGCTCATCCAGCTCTCGCACTGGTTTGATGCAGTGTACGATGCGTAATGCCCGATGCTGTTCCACTCCCCTGACTTCCTTTTTGTCTTCCTGCCCGTGGCACTCGCGGGATATTTCGTCTGTGCACGCTTCGGAAAGGCGTGGATGGCATTGGCATGGCTCACCGCAATGTCACTCCTCTTCTACGCGGAATGGAGCGAACGGTTCGCGCTGCTGCTCTTTTGTTCCATCGTCATCAACTATGTATTGGGCGACGCGCTGAGGAGAAACAACACCTGGAAGCGGCCGTTACTTACTCTCGGCATCGTGCTCAACCTCTCCGCACTTGCGTACTGCAAATATGCGAACTTCTTCCTCGACACGATTGGGTCCGATTGGACTCTGAAGGTCATCTTGCCGCTCGGCATTTCGTTCTTTACCTTTGAGCAAATCGCATGGCTCGTGGAAAGCAGCCGGAACGAAGTGAAGACTGATTTCCTGCGCTACGCGGCATTCGTCACGTTCTTCCCAAAGCTCATTGCCGGGCCGATCGTTCGCCCGCATGAACTGCTGCCGCAGTTGGACGATGTGCAGACGAGACATCCACGCATGGAGAATTTCTCGGTCGGCATCACGATGTTCTCGATTGGACTCTTCAAGAAAGCGGTGATTGCTGATGCGTTGGCCCCCATAGCCGACACGATGTTCCGTGCAGCATCGGACGGCGATGTGACGTCAGTCGGTGCATGGACAGGAGTTGTCGCCTTCGCGCTTCAAATCTACTTCGACTTCTCCGGCTACACAGACATGGCCCTCGGCGTCGCGCGAATGTTCGGATTGAAATTGCCGCTCAACTTCGACGCACCGTACCAGTCGCTCTCCATAATCGACTTCTGGCGTCGGTGGCACATGTCCCTCTCGCGCCTCATCCGCGACTACGTCTATATCCCCCTCGGCGGAAGCAAGCGAGGAACCACGAGGCGTTACCTCAATCTCTTTATCACGATGGCTCTCTGCGGGCTCTGGCATGGAGCGGGTTGGACCTTTGTTGTGTGGGGAGCAATGCACGGTGTGTTCCTCATTGTGAATCACCTCTGGAGAAGCGTGAGAAAGGCCTTCGGTCTGGGGACGACAAGCACGTGGTGGAGCAGGAGCATTGCATGGGCTGTCACAATGATCTCGGTGTTGATCGCGTGGGCCTTCTTCCGCGCGGAGGACATGGCGTCCGCGTGGACGATCCTGCAGTCGATGGTTGGTCTTGGAAGTGGAACAAGCATCCCCCTGACGATATTTGCCACGCCTGCAGAATTCTGGCTCGTGATTCTCGGAGCGGGCGTCTTGCTCCTCCCAACCACGCAGCAATTCTTGCGATCCTACGCTCCGGCATATGAAGAAGAGATCGCGGAACGGGGCGTCGTCCGCATGCGATGGAAACCGAGCATCACAACAGCATTCGCCACATCGGTGCTCTTCGTGACTGCGGTCTTTGTCTCCGTTGTTTCGACACGAACCGAATTCATCTACTTCCAATTCTGATGCGCCACGGAACCTACATCGCCATCGTCGCACTCTGCGGGCTCGTACTGCCGCTCGCGGTCGCAGTAAACGCGGCATACCTGTGGCGTGCTGGCGAGCTCATGACGATTCGAGAGATTGTCCGTATGCAAACGGAGGATGACACATGTCTCTATGGCACGGCTCTGCATGATGACACGCCGGCGTACAAGTACGAGGCATACAAAGCATTGAAGCCGGACATTGTTGTCCTGGGATCATCACGAGTCCTCACGGCGCGACAAAGCTTCTTCAGCGGCTCGTTCTACAACATGGGCAGCACGATGCGATCAGCCGGGCTCGGAAGAGAGGCGGTGTCGTTCATGCTCGAACATCACACGCCGAAGTCCGTCTTCATCGCGATTGATCCATGGTGGTTCGCAGATAATTTCCCGTACAAGGACGTGAAGCAAGGAAACGCACCAACGCGCTTCACGTTCGAAAAACTCCTGCAACCACTCTCGTGGATTGTGAGCGGCAAAGTAACGCCAGATGAATTTTGGGACACACTCACCCAAGCACCGACGTCATGCCGCATCGGCGTGCAAGCGATGCAGAACGATGACGGCTTCGCCATCGACGGTTCCCACTACTACACCGGCGTCATCACCGGGCAGCGACCCGACGAAGCAGACATCAGCTTCGGTTCGGAGATTGAAGCAATCCAAGAAGGCCGAGGACACTCACTGCCGAGCGATGCATTGGATGAGCAGTCGGTAGCGGCGTTCATTGAGATGGTGCACGAACTGGAAGCAGAAGGAATTAACGTCTTCGTGTTCCTTCCCCCGCTCTCCCCAACGGTCGTCGAGGCGATGCGCACAAGCGGCCACGCATACAGATACGCCAAGAAGTTGTCAGACACATTGGTCACATCGGGAATTCCCTTCCTCGATCTCACCGACCCGTCGCTCACGGGCTCAACCGATTGCGAGTTCGTCGACGGAATTCATGGCGGCGACGTTGTGGCGGCGAGAACGTTGCGCGCGATCGACAACAAGCTCTCGTCCAACAATGGGATGCGCATGTGGTTAAACAGAGATGCGATAGACGAAATGATTAAAACGAGTGCAGGAAGGGCGACGGCGAAAGAGGCGCATGTGCCTGAAGTGGATTTCTTGGCTTTGGGATGCGAGAAATAGTGAATACAGTGTAATTGACTTATTCGTTATTTATTATAATGTATATTAGCATACGCAAGTGTGCCCATCTTTAAAATCACAGCAGGTCCCCTATCCGATAATCGAAAAGGAACTCGCGATGTTCTACTGGGCTATGGCTTCGTACATCTTGTTTAGCGCGATCGCGCTATGCCTGATGAAAAAACTGACTACATCTCTGCCGAAAAGTTCGGCCGTCATGTGGCAGTTCGGAGGATCGAGCATACTCGCAATCACCTTCTGGTGTGTTTCAGGCATGCCGGATCCCGAATGGAACTGCATGTGGATCGCAGCCGTTGGCTTTGTGAATGCCTTTGGGGCATACGCCCAATGGCAAGCTCTGGAAACGAGCTTGAGTAAGACAAGCTTCCTCCTGACGCTCAGCCCCATTTGGGCAACGATCCTCGCGATTGGCATCCTCCAGGAGGATATCTGGGGGAATTGGAAAATCCTGGGAGGTATCGTTGTGCTGCACCTGGCAGCAATGGCGATCGCACTATTGAAGGAGGATCCGAAACCTAAGAACGACGACGGCATGCCAGCCGAGAAGCCGCAAAAGTTGTGGCTTCCATGGGTCATTGGTGCACTTCTTATTTTCGGAAGTGCGGCGTTTCTAATGAAGGTCAGCACGATCGCCAACGTGCCACACGCGCTCTTCCTGCCGTCATGGTACGGAGGCGCGTTCCTCGGAGGACTATTAATCTATGCGATAAGGCGAGAAGAACCGTTGACTATGTCGCAAGCGTCGTCTGCGCTCCTCGTCGGAGCGTCGATCATCTGCCAATTAGCATCCCTCTACTGGGGTTTCCAGTTGGCCGATGCGAGTGTCGTCCTGGGCATCGCAAGTTTTGTAAATCCCATCCTCGCGATCGTCTTGGGCATCTACGTCTTCCACGAAGAAATCGTATTGTCTCTATGGCACTACGTCGCCTTCGCTCTGGGTATCGCAGGATGCGTTCTCATTGCCGTCGGCGGTCTCTACAGCCTGCTGTGAAAACTCCCCCTCAATCGCATGATGTGATTGAGGGAGTTTTATTGTTCACGCCTTCTTGCCGAACCTTCGCCTCCTGCTACCCTCTCTTCATGCTCTCGCTCATCCAAAAGCCCCTCGACCGCCTCGCTGAACGCGCCCGCTACTGGCCGATCTTCTATCGAAAGTACAACAACGTCCTTGGTTACACGCTCAATGAGCGGTTCGGCAGCTACGCACGAAAGTGCCAGGCGGCGTATCGGCAGAAAACAGGTGAGCAATTGGATCCTCATGCATCGGAGTTACGGAAGGAAGGCACGATGCTCGTGCGAAACGCGTTCTCTCGCGAGGACGCACTCGCCATTTCGGATGAATTCTCACGGAGAGCGCAACAGGACGACGGCGTCATCCACGGCAAGAACGACGCTCTTCAGGTCGGACTCGCAAAGCCTGTGTCGACCCTCAATCTGAAACCCCTCGATGTCTTCAAGAACCCTGATGTGGACCGCGAACTGAGACAATACTTCGGCGGGTACTACCGCATTATGTTCACGAACAGCTATCGCTCGTTCCCGACGGATAAGATCGAGGAATCGTGGCTCTGGCACACCGACAGTTACCCGATCTATACCTGCAAGTTGTTTCTCTTCTGCACGGACGCCGGTAAGGACCAAGGTGCGACGCAGTTCATGAGCCGCGAAGATACGATGCAATACCGAGCCGCCGGATACTTTGGAAATATTACAAAGGATCGCCTGAGCGACTTGGAACCGTTCGCGAAGGAACACGGACTTCCCTACCGCCCCTTCCAGCATGAGGCGGCTGCGGGAGACGTCATGCTTTTCGAAAACAACGGACTCCACCGCGCGGTCCCACCCAAGGCTGGATTTAGAGACGTCATAGCGTTCGGTCTTCTGCCGAGCATGCGCCCATGGGACGAGCAATTGAAGCTCGACGGCATCGAGAAGATCGAGAAGGCTACGCACTTCCCAAAGGACCCGAACAAGGAGGACAGTCCCACTGCTGCAGGCGGAATGATGTGAATAGCAGCTTGGATCGCAATCTGATGATTCCAAGAATCCACGATTCCGGGATTCCAGGAATCTGGGTATCTCGGAATCCTGTGTAGCTCCTGTGACATGCTAGTTATTGTTTTTCTTGCAGATATTGGACTTTTGGGCGATTCGCAAACAGGTCTCGCTCCTCTATCATGCCCGGCATGACGCAAAATCCCCGCGGGGGCATCTGGGTACTCGGCAAGATTTTCTATCTGCTGCGGGGAATTAACCTTCATCCCGTGTACTTGGCCGTACCGGTGACGCTCTCTTTAGGAGCTGCCGCATTCGAAGGTGTGAGTTTGGGACTCCTCATCCCTATGCTCAATGGATTTTTAACGAAGGACTATAGCTTCATCACGCAGATTCCGGGACTGAGCGAGGCGCTCGCGATGTTGCCAGCGGAGATTCTTGCGAGCGACAGACTGCTCTTCATCACGCTCATGGCATTCTTCGCGGGAGCGGTAATCGTGAAGAACATCTTCCGTTACCTCTCCGCCGTGAGCATGGGGTTCTTCACCTCACGCGCGCTCCATCACCTCCGTAAGACGATCTTCAACCGTTTCCTCAGCTTCGGAAAACTCTACTTTGATCGGACGAGCGTCGGACACAACTCGACGGTGCTCACGCAATTTGCGGAACTCGTGCTGTGGCCCGTGCAGACAATCAACATGTTCATGAGCTCGTTCTGTTCGCTCGTCGTGTACCTCGTGATCATGTCCATGATCTCGTGGCAGCTTACGGCGTTCGCGCTTCCGCTCTTCGTCATCCTCCACTTCTCCGTCCGTCTTGCGATTAAGAAGATCAGCGAAATTTCGAAGGGAATTGCATCGCGCGGCGGCGCGCTCGGCAAGTTGACCATCGAAATCCTCTCCACGATGCCGCTCGTAAAGGCCTATAGCTCCGAGCGAAACGAGCAAATGCGCTATTCCCACATCAGCGATGCGCAGGCGAAATTAAACTTCCAAGCCACACGCTTGAAGGAACTCGTCTCGCCGCTTCAAGAAACGATCACGCTCTTCTGTGTCATCATCCTCTTCTCGTCGATGATGTATCTCCTCGTACGCGAGCAATCGGCTGCGGCCACGTCGTTCATCATCTACTTCTACTTGGTGCTCAACGCAGCGACCAAGTTCGGCGCCCTCACGAACTTCCGCGGCACGCTCGCGAACGCGGCGGGGCCCGTGGAAGAACTTCTGAAGGTCTTTGACGATACGGATAAAGCGCAGGTTCCAGAGGGTGTGCGCGAGTTTACGGGCCTGACGAATGAGATTGCATTCGAGAATCTTTCGTTCGACTATCCGGGACGCGAGGACGTGCTGAAGGGCATCTCGTTCACGATTCCTAAGGGCAAGATGGTGGCAGTCGTGGGACCGACAGGTTCGGGCAAGACGACGCTCATTCACCTCATCATGCGTCTCTACGACTGCCCGCCAGGACAGCTCTTTTTGGATGGAACGGACATTCACGAATTCACACTCGAATCGCTCCATAATCACATTGCGCTTGTGAGCCAGGAAACGCTGCTTCTGCACGACACGCTGAAAGCGAACATCTCCTACGGCCTCGAACATATGCCGCATCAACGCGTTGAACAGGTTGTGAAGCAAGCGCGCCTCGAAGAGTTCGTGCAGCGACTCCCCCACGGCCTCGACACACTCGTGGGTGACCGCGGCGTAAAGCTCTCCGGCGGCGAGAAGCAGCGCGTGTCGATCGCTCGTGCGCTCCTCAAGGGTGCGGAGATTCTGATCCTCGACGAAGCGACGTCGGCCCTCGACAGTCAGACCGAGACGCTCATTCAGGAGGCGATCGATGAGGCCGTTCGCGGACGCACTTCAATCGTCATCGCCCATCGCCTCTCGACCATTCAGCACGCCGATAAGATCGTCGTTCTCGACGAAGGAAAACTTATGGAAGAGGGCAATCTCCAGACGCTCATTGAAAAGAAAGGAAAGTTCGCGGGTCTCTGGGACGCGCAGAAGTTCGGATAAACCCTCCTCACACCTGTATGTACGTCATTGCAGAAATGGCCTGCTCCCACGAGGGAAACCCTGATCTCGCAAAAGTCATCATTGATGGCGCGGGGAAGGCAGGCGCAAGTGCGATTCAATTCCAGATCTGGAAGTTGGACGAGTATGCGTCACCATCTCTACCTAATTATGCAGTGCTGCAGAAATTGGAGATGACGCCTGACGCATGGCGCGGCTTATATGTCTACGCAAAGAAACAGTATCCGAATATGGACATTATCGCGTGCGTGAGCGAGGCGTCGAGTTTGAAACTTACAGAAGAGATGGGAGTTGCGGCGTACAAGATTCACGCCGGCGATCTCACAAACCCTGATTTCATCAAGATGGTGGCAAAGACCGGCAAGCGCATTGATCTCGCAGTCGGAGCATCGACTGCTGAAGAGGTGCGTGCAGCGATCGGCTGGATTCGTGAAGCAGGGAAGAGCGACATCTGGCTCATGTACGGCTACCAGAACTTCCCCACGCGTCTCGACGACGTGCATTTGAATCACATGCTGCAGTTGCAGGAAGAGTTCAAGGTGCCCGTCGGTTATCAAGATCACAGCGATGCGAACGATCGTTCCGCGTTCACAATCCCCGCAGCAGCAGTCGGAATCGGAATCGATATCCAGGAGAAGCACATCACGCACGACCGTGGAAAGAAAGGTATCGACCACGAAGCAGCTCTCAACCCCGATGAATTCGCAGCGTTCGTCCGTATGTGCAACGACGTCGTGGCAGCACGCGGGCAGAAAGAATGGCGAGCATTCTCGGCAGACCAGGAGAAGTACCGCGCATACGCACGAAAGAGCATCGTTGCTGCAGCAGATATTCCTGCAGGAACGGCGCTCGCGGAGAGCCATCTCATGTCGCTTCGCCACTCCCCTCCCGCCCTCCCGCCCAAGGACATGTCATTGCTGCTCGGAAAGAAAACAACCCACGCTATTGCCACATACGAGCCTGTAACGGAGGAAGACGTCGCCTAAGCTATACTCGCACTATGTCAGACATGTTCGACCTCACAGGCAAGACCGCGCTCATCGTCGGAGGACGCGGCTACTTGGGACGAAGAGCTGGCGCGTTGCTGCGAGACAGAGGCGCGACGGTGATCAGTGCGGACTTGGCGGCAAGCTCCAATGTCGCGACGAAAGCGAAGGCTGAGACTGATTCGAAGAACATCGAACAGAAGGACGTGGATGTGACGGATCAAAAGTCGGTACAAGCTCTCATGAAGAACATCTCAAAGGTCGATATCCTCATCTACAGCGTCACGGCAAAGCCGAAGGATTTCTATGCGCCCTACACCGAATGTTCACTCGAAGGATGGAAGCAGATCATCACGGCGGAGTTGGACGGCGCATTCCTGGTGACGCAGGCCGTTGGAAAGCTCATGGAAAAGCAGAAGAGCGGAGCGATCGTTCTCCTCTCCTCGATCTACGGCGTCGTCGGCAACGATCAACGGATTTACGAAGGATCGAACTTGGCAGATCTCTACGCCAATGATCCTGAACATGCAGGAAAGACGTATTCGCACGGCGCCTACAACACAGCGAAGGGCGGCATCATCTCGCTCACGCGCTACCTTGCTGCATACTGGGGACGCTTCGGCATCCGCGTGAACTGCGTCAGCAGCGGCGGCATCTCACATCCCGGCGAGAATGAAGAATTCGTGAAGAAATACAGCGAGCGCACACCGCTCGGCCGCAAAGCAAAGCCAGATGAACTCGATGGTGCGATCCTCTATCTCGCATCAGAGGCATCGTCGTACGTCACCGGCCACAACTTAGTTGTTGATGGCGGATGGACGGCGTGGTAATCCATCCTCACCATGAACCTCCTCATCACCATCTGCGCCCGCGGGGGCTCCAAAGGCATTCCGGGCAAGAACGTTCGGCTCATCAACGGAACGCCGCTCATCGCCTATAGCGTGAAGCACGCTCTCGAATACGCGAAGAAGACCGGAGCGGATGTGGCTCTCACGACAGACAGTGACGACATTAAGAAGGTTGCTGCAGATGCAGGACTTGTGACGGACTACACGCGTCCGCCAGAACTTTCGACGGACAGCGCGAGCAAGCTTGAAACAATTCGCCACCTCGTCTTCGCGACGGAGGAGAAGAATGGAAAGAAGTACGACATGGCGCTCGATCTCGACGTCACCTCCCCTCTTCGTACAGTGGAAGATTTGGATGCAGCTCGGAAGATGATGGAAGCCCAGCCCGACGCACATAACCTCTTCTCGGTGAGCTTCCCGAAACATAACCCGTACTTCGACATGATCGAGAAGGTGGAAGGCTCCCCCTTCGTGTCCCTTGTGAAAGTGCCAGAAAAGCAGATGTCGTCGCGCCAGCAGGGACCACGTGTGTTCGAGTTGAACGCATCCTTCTACTACTACCGCCGCATCTTCTTCGAACAAGATCCAATGATCCTCGTCCGCAACTCACTCGCATACGAAATGCCGCATATGTGCTTCGAGTTGGATGAGATGATCGACTTCAACTTCCTCGACTACGTGCTCAAGGAGAAGAAGCTCGACTTCCACTTTGCATAAATGAGCTACAAGAATGCTCGGCTGGAGTTTGAGAGTCCGCGGCTGCGACTGCACGTCATGGAGGAGCACGACGCGACCGAGCAGTACGCAAGCTGGATCAATGATCCGGAGGTGCATCGTTTTCTCGGCACGAAGAGTACGACGATTGATGAACTGAAGGATTACATTCAGCAGCGAGATCTCAAAGAAGACGCGCTCTTCTTTGGCGTCTTCCTCAAAGAGGACGGCACACACATTGGAACGGTGAAGCTGGAACCCATTCGTGAAGTTGAAGGGCATGCGACGATCGCAGTGATGATCGGCGACAAAGCGACCTGGGGAAAAGGCTACGCGGGCGAGGCGATGCAGATCCTCATTGATTGGTGTTTTACAGAGTTGAACCTCGATGAAGTCCGTCTAGGAGTCATCGCAAAGAACACTGCCGCGATCCGCGTCTACGAGAAATTAGGCTTCACGGAGACGAAGCGGGAGATGGGTGCGGTCAAATATGGAGACGAAGTGCACGATCAGGTCTGGATGACGCTGAAACGACCGTCCTGAATCTTGCTTTTCGACAGTAATCCGGCAGAGTGACGCCCTATGCGACGCTGTACACGATGCGTAATGCTCGAAACGCAGGACATGATCAGCTTCGACGCGGATGGCGTCTGCGCGACCTGCCAACAGATCCAGTACAAGCAAACGAAGATCGACTGGGATGAACGGAAGCGTGAATTTGAGGAGATCGTTTCACAGACGAAAGGAAAAGGACCGTACGACTGCATCGTCCCCTTCAGCGGCGGCAAAGACAGCACGTTCACGGCTCTCGCACTCAAGCGGGATTTCGGCCTCAAGCCGCTCATCGTGAGCTTCGACCACGGCTTCTACCGACCAAACGTCTTGCGGAACAATGAACGCTCCATCAAGAAGCTTGGCGTCGATTACCTGAAGTTCAAATCGGACTGGCAAATCGTGAAGAAGCTCATGCGCGAGTCGCTCATTCGCAAAGGCGACATCATGTGGCATTCCCACTGCGGCATTTATGCCTATCCCATGCACGTCGCCGTGCAATTGAAAGTTCCGCTCCTCATTTGGGGCGAGCCGACGTCGGAGTATGTGAGTTACTACAGCTACGAAGAGAACGAACAGGTTGACGAGAAACGCTTCAACCGCGTCGTGAACCTTGGCATCAACGCCGAAGACATGGTGGGCATGCTCGACGGCAAAGTAACCGCACGCGATTTGATCCCTTATACGTATCCGAATATCGGCGATCTGCGCGCGATTGGATACCGCTCCATTTGTCTTGGAACGTACATCCCCTGGGACACACGCACACAATCTGAACGTATTCGCACCGAACTCGGATGGCAGGGAGACAAGGTCGAAGGCATTCCCTACGAACGCTACTGGTACGAAAAGGTGGAAGACGCCTTCCAGGGCATCCAGGATTACCTCAAGTGGCTCAAGCGCGGCATGTCTCGCATGACACACTTAGCCTCGATCGACATCCGCAACGGCCGCATGACGCGCGAGGAAGGATTGAAGTTAATCGAGCAGTACGAAGGATTTAGACCGGCCAGCTTGGACGTGTTCTTGAAGGCCATCGATATGACCGACGAAGAATTCCACGAGATCGCCCTCAAGCACGTCGTGAGCCCGCACGTCCCACCGGATTGGAGGAAGCTCCCGCGCGGCCCAGAGCTGGCGGATCAGAAGGATTGGACCATCAACATCGATCAAGAGTGAGGTTTGGTCTCATGGTAGAGTGACCCCGTGATAGTGATTGTCGATTACGGCTTGGGGAACCTCTTCTCGGTGCAAAAAGCATTCGAGATGCTCGGTGCGCCGGTGAAAGTGTCCGGCGATCCTGCAGATGTCCACACAGCAGACCGCATTGTCCTGCCGGGAGTGGGAGCATTTGGGGATGGCATGGACTACTTACGCGCAAAGGGGCTCGATCGTGCGTTGACTGCGGAAGTGATGGGAAAGAAGAAACCGTTCCTCGGCATTTGCCTCGGTTTGCAACTCCTCGCTGAGATCGGGGAGGAATACGGAGAGCACCAAGGCTTCGGATGGATGAAAGGACGCGTCCGAAAGCTCGACGTCGAAAAGTTAGGACTCAAGATTCCGCACATTGGCTGGAACGAGCTGACGATGACGCGTGAATGCCCGCTCTTTGCAGGAATTCCGAAGGATGCAGATTTCTATTTCGTGCATAGCTACCAACTGGACTGTGGCGACACATCGGATCTGGTCGCAACTGCGACGTACGGAGAAACGGTGACTGCAGCCGTTCAGCGCGAGAACATCGCCGCGACGCAGTTCCACCCGGAGAAGAGCCAGGACAATGGCCTCAAGCTTCTTGAAAACTGGATCGCCTGGAACCCCGCATAACCATGCTGAAAGTCCGTCTCATTCCAACGTTGCTCCTCAAAGATGGTCGCATGATCAAGACCAAGCAATTTGATGCATACCGCGACGTCGGCAATCCACGGACGACAGCGAAAGTGTATGACGCACAGCGTGCAGATGAATTGATCTTCCTCGATATCACCGCCACGGTGGAAAATCGTCATCTCCTTCTCGACGTCATCACCGCAGTCGCAGAAGAGTGCTTCATGCCGCTCACGGTCGGCGGAGGCATTCGGACGATCGAGCAAGCACGCGAGCTGTTGCTGCACGGCGCGGACAAAGTAGCGATCAACACTGCTGCAGTTGAGAGACCGGAATTCATCACAGAACTCGCGAAGAAGTTCGGACGCTCAACAGTGGTGGTATCAATCGACTTCAAGAAGAACGCAGACGGCAAGAATGAAGTGTTCACACTTCGAGGAACAAAACCGACGGGTAAGGATCCGGTGACATGGGCGAAGGAAGCAGAGACACTTGGAGCCGGAGAAATTCTCCTCACATGCATCGACCGCGAAGGGATGATGAACGGATACGACCTCGATACTCTCAAAGCGGTGACGTCGGCAGTCACTATTCCAGTCATATCTTCAGGGGGAGTGGGAACGATCCAAGATCTCGTGGATGGCATCGTCATTGGTGGAGCTTCCGCCGTATCGGCTGCGAGCATCTTCCACTTCACGGATCAGAGCATCTTCAAGGCACACTCACACATGAAGCAGAAAGGCTTATCGGTGCGGAAATAATCGACCGTTTTCAGTCCTGAGAGAGGATCTGTAGACTGCGCGCATGGAGAACACGGGCCAAGCGCTCTATCGGCAAGCAAAGAAGCTGATCCCCGGCGGAACACAGCTTCTCTCGAAACGTCCGGAATTTATCCTGCCGGACCTGTGGCCCGCGTACTACACGAAGGTGAAAGGCGTGGAGGTGTGGGACCTCGATGGAAAGAAGTATGTCGATATGTTTCAGAATGGAGTGGGCACATGCGTTCTTGGTGCAGCTGACCCGGATGTGAACGCAGCGGTGATGCACGCAGTCGATAACGGTTCGATGTCGACCCTGAACAGCCCAGAGGAAGTGGAGCTAGCCGAGATTCTTTGTGAACTTCATCCATGGGCGTCTATGGTGCGCTATGCCAGATGCGGAGGAGAAGTGTTGGCGATCGCCGTCCGCATTGCTCGTGCGCACACGAAGAAGGACAAGATCGCTTTCTGCGGGTACCACGGCTGGCATGACTGGTACTTGGCAGCGAACCTCGCAGACGATCACACGCTCGACGGTCACTTATTGCCAGGATTGGACCCAACAGGCGTTCCGCGACAGCTTGCCGGCACGGCGCTCCCCTTCCGCTTCAATCATTTGGAGGAATTGGAAGCGATCATTGAGAAACACGGCAAAGAGATTGGCACGATCGTCATGGAGCCGCTCCGCACGGCGGATCCCGCTCCCGGTTTCTTGGAAGGCGTACGCGCAATCGCTACGAAGATTGGAGCGATCCTCATCTTCGACGAAGTGACGTCCGGCTTCCGCCTCAATGCGGGCGGCGCGCATTTGCTCCTCGGCGTTGAGCCGGACATGGCCGTGTTCGCGAAGGGCATGAGCAACGGCTACCCCATGGCTGCCGTCATCGGACGAGGAGACGTGATGAACACCGCTCAAGACAGCTTCATCAGCAGCACGTACTGGACAGAGCGCATCGGCTTCGCGGCGGCGGTCGCAACAATCAAGAAATTCCGCGAGAAGAACGTGCATGAGCACCTCATTCGCATCGGCACGCTCGTGCAAGAAGGCTGGAAAAAAACCGCGGAAGAAACGGGATGCCCCGTCCACGTTAGCGGCATCGCACCACTCAGCCACTTCGGGGTTGAATGCGACGACCCGCTTGCGGCCAAGACGCTGTTTACCCAAATCCTGCTCGAAGAAGGCTTCCTTGCCGGCTCGCTTTTCTACGCCACGTACGCTCACACGGAGGATCACGTGGAGTCCTACATGAAGGCTGTGAAGAAAGCGTTCGCAGTGATTGCGAAAGCGCTAAAGGAGGGCAACCTAAAGGCGCAACTACAAGGAGGCGTCGCGCATGCGGGCTTCTACCGCCTGGCCTGATCATGCTATAGAATCGCTTTCTTCCTTCTTTCCCATGCCTTTCAGCATCGAAAATGGCCACACGTATATCATCGCGGAAGCAGGTGTGAACCATGACGGCAACATTGAGAGGGCATACGAACTGATCGATAGTGCGGCCGATGCCGGCGCTGACGCCGTGAAGTTCCAGCTCTTCAATCCAACGGAAGTCACATCACCTGCGGCGCGGAAAGCGGAATACCAAATCGCGAACGAAGGCAAAGGTGACGATATCGAAAGTCAGCAGGAAATGCTCCAGCGCTTAACGCTGAAGCTTGATGATTACCGGGAGCTGAAGAAATACACAGAGAGTAAGGGCATCGACTTCATTACAACGCCGTTCGATGCTGAGTCCGCGCGCTTCCTCGCGAGCCTCGGCGTGAAGAAGATGAAGATTCCGTCGGGTGAAGTCACCAATCTGCCATTCTTGGAACAAGTGGCGAAGCTTGGCATTGATACGGTGATTTCAACGGGAATGTGTAATTTGGAGGACATTGATGATGCTATAGCCGTCTTCAAAAAGCACGGTACATCGTATTCACTACTGCACTGTGTGAGCTCCTACCCCGCTCCTGCAGAGCAGATCAACCTGCGCGCGATGAACACGATGCGCGCGAAGTTCAACGTCTCGATTGGATACTCCGATCACACAGTCGGCATCGACGCCTCGCTCGCTGCGGTCGCAATGGGAGCACAGATTATCGAAAAACACTTCACCTACGACAAGGAAGCCTCCGGTCCAGATCATGCGGCGTCACTCGAACCACAGGAATTGAAAGAGATGGTGCGGGGCATTCGCTTAGTGGAAAAAGCACGCGATCAGGAAGGTGTGAATGCACTGCAGGATGAAGCACGAATGGATCGCATTTTCCAATCATCCGAACTGAGCGGCATGGTCGATCTGGCATTGGTCAAGAAGATGCTCGGCGATGGCGTGAAGCAATGCCAGCCGTGCGAAGCGGATGTGTTGAAGATGGGGCGCAGGTCCTGCCAAGTGACGGTCGATGTAAAGAAGGGCGATGTCCTGACACGAGAGATGATCGCGATCCGCCGTCCTGCAGACGATGGGCTGCCGCCAAAAAAGATAGACGAGATTGTGGGGAAGAAAGCGGCACGGGATCTGGCTGCCAATAGCCTCCTCAGGCAGGATGACATCGCATGGTGAAGAAAATCCTCGCTCTCACAGGCACACGGGCTGATTACGGCATTTATAAGCCTGTTTTTGACGCTATCAAGGCATCCAAGAATTTGTCATTGGAACTGATCGTTACGGGCATGCACCTGCGACCGGAGTTCGGAAAGACTGTCGACGTCATTCACCAAGACGGCTTCAAGGTCATTGCAGAACTCAACACACTCACGACCGAAGACACTCCACGTGCAATGACGGAGTACGTCGCCCGAACACTGATGGAGATCGTGAAAGTGCTCTCGGAACATCGACCAGACATCTTCTTCATCCTCGGCGATCGCGGCGAGATGCTCGCAGGCGCGATCGCGGCGGCGGAACTGCACATCCCGATCGCTCATCTCCATGGTGGAGAGCTGACGGGCCACATCGATGATCTGGTGCGTCCCGCAATCACGCAGTTGTCACAGATCCACCTCACGACAGCCGAGCCTCACTCACAGAACGTTCAGACGATGCTCCTGCGCTCCACACCGCACATTCACACCGTCGGAGCTCCCGCGCTCGACACCGTGCGACATTTGAAGCCTGTCCCAAAAGCTGAGCTCTGTGCGGAAATGAACCTGGATCCGTCTCTCCCCGTCATTCTCTTTGTGCAGCACCCGGACACGCTTGATGCACATACGCCCGAAGCACAACTAAAGCCGTCGCTGGAAGCATTGGAACATTTTGAGGGCAACGTGATGATCGTCGGAGCGAATGCCGACGCGGGGGGTGTGCACATGAATGCGGTGCTGGAAGCTTTCGCGAAGAAGCAAAAGAATCGTGCGTTCGTTCTCTCGCTGCCACATGAACGCTTCCTCTCATGGGAAGCGGCTGCAGATGTACTCATGGGAAACTCATCAAGCGGCATCATCGAAGCCGCATCATTCCGTTTGCCCGTCGTGAACATTGGCGAACGACAAAGAGGCAGGCTGCGCTCTGGAAACGTGCTCAATGTTCCGTATGATCGTGCAGCCATCGAGAAAGCTCTGGAAAAGGCTCTGCATGATGAAACATTCCGCGCTGAAGTCCAGGTGTGCCACAACGCCTACGGAGATGGACGGTCTGCCGAGAAAATCGCCCAAATTTTCGAGCATTTCGAACAATACGCAGCATAAAGGATGTTCCATCGGATGAGCAAAACGCGTATCCTGCGCGGGTGGATTCCCTCCCTTCCATTGTGCTCTATGGCGCAGGCGGCCAAGGAAAAGTAGTGGCCGACTGCATCGAGCGCGCCGGAACATTTTCGATCGTCGGATTCGTCGATGACGCAACGTCGGGAGAGTTTTTTGAATATCCCATCCTGGGTGATGCATCGGCACTCCCGTCCATTTATACAAACGGCATCCGTCACGCGTTCGCATGCATTGGAGATCCGACGGCACGCCAATCCGCCGTGGAGCGACTGCACAGCGCTGGGTTCATGATCGCCACGATCCTTCATCCTTCGGCACAGTGTGGACGAGGATCCTCGTTCGGTGAGGGAGCCGTCGTACTCCCGGCTGCCGTCATTGGACCAGATGCGATTGCAGGGATTGGATGCATCATCAACACAAGCGCGACCGTCGACCATGATTGCGTTCTCGGTTCGTATGTGCACATCGCTCCAGGGGCGCATCTTGCCGGAGGCGTGCATGTCGGTGACCATTCATTCATTGGCATCGGGAGCGTCGTGCGCGAAGGCATATCGATCGGTCGCAACGTCATCGTGGGCGCCGGTTCAGTCGTCGTTGAGAACCTTCCTGATGACTGCGTCGCTTTCGGAGTCCCTGCAAAACCACAATCCACGTAAATGGCACGCTTCTCCATCCCCCTCTCCCGGCCAGACATCGCCCCCGAAGACATTGAGGAGGTCGTGTCGGTTCTCCGAAGTCCGCACCTCTCGCTCGGCCCACGTCTTCCCGCATTCGAAAAGGACGTAGCGGCATTCGTCGGAACGAAGCACGCAGTCGCTGTGAGCAACGGCACGTGCGGACTTCATCTGTGCATCCGAGCGCTTGGAATCAAAGACGGAGATGAAGTGATTACGACGCCATTCAGCTTCGTTGCATCGGCAAACTGCATCCTCTACGAACGAGCCGTGCCGGTCTTCGTCGATATTGTGAAGGACACGTACTGCATCGATCCCGTTGCAGTCGAACGCGCCATCACGCCGAAGACGAAAGCAATCGTCGCGGTGGATGTATTCGGTTACCTCTGCGATTGGGACGCGCTTCGAGCAATCGCGAAGAAGCACAACCTCGCACTGATTGAAGACAGTTGTGAGGCGCTCGGCTCAACGAAAGATGGAAAGCAAGCTGGCACATTCGCGGACTGTGCGGTGTTCGCGTTCTACCCGAATAAGCAGATGACCACAGGTGAAGGCGGCGTCATTGTGACGGATCGAGACGACATCGCACGCAGCTGCACAGTAATGCGCAACCAAGGACGCTCCCCTGACGCGGCGTGGCTCGAACACGAGGTGCTTGGATTCAACTATCGCATCAGCGACATCAACTGCGCGCTCGGCCAGAGCCAGCTCAGGAGACTTCCCAGCTTCATTGAGAAGCGGCGCCAGGTCGCAGCGTGGTACGGAGAAGAATTACAGGCATTCGGAGGAGACATTATCGCCGCCGGAGACCAAGAAGGAGTATCTATCAGTTGGTTCGTGTATGTGGCACGTCTGGCGGATAGGTTTGCGGCCACGGATCGCAACGCGCTCATCACCTTCCTGCGATCCCAGGGGATCGGCTGCAACACCTATTTCCCGGCAATCCACTTGCAGCCCTTCTACCGAGCCATGGGGCACAAAAATGGAGAATTTCCGCTCACAGAAGCCCTATCTGACCGTACACTCGCTCTCCCATTCCACACCAATCTCTCGAAAGAAGAGGTTGCAACGGTCTGCAGAACGCTGAAAGATGGGCTGTCCAGGCTTTCACAGGGCTCTCTATGACCCCCGCATTCTTCAAAGGCAAAACAATCTTGGTCACCGGAGCCACGGGATCAATTGGATCTGAAATTGTCCGCCAGCTCCTAAAAATGGAGCCTGCTGTCGTGCGGATCTTCTCCCGCGACGAACATAAGCAATTTCTCATGAGCCAGGTGCACGGCACGGGAGACGATGTCCGCTACTTCCTCGGCGACGTGCGCGATCTGCCGCGCTTAGTGCGAGCGATGGAGGGCGTTGATTATGTCTTCCACTGCGCCGCGTATAAGCACGTGCCGATGTGTGAATACAATTCCTTCGAAGCTGTGAAGACGAACGTCATTGGAACGCAGAACGTCATTGACGCGGCCAGACAGCAGAACGTGAAGCGTGTGCTCTTCATCAGCACAGACAAGGCGGCAGCTCCAAGCAATGTGATGGGTGCGACAAAGCTTCTCGCAGAGCGGCTCATCTCATCCGCGATGGAATCCGTCGGACCCCATCAAATCCTCTTCTCAACTGTTCGCTTTGGAAACGTCATTGGCTCAAGAGGATCCGTTATTCCGACTTTCTTAGAGCAGATACGAAAGGGCGGTCCCGTGACGATCACCCATACGGAAATGACCCGTTTCTTCATGTCGATTCCAGATGCCGTGCACCTCACGTTCAACGCAATGGAACAGATGAAGGGCGGTGAAGTGTTCGTTCTGAAAATGCCCGTGTTGCGGTTGGGAGATCTGGCAGAGGAACTCATTGAAGAACTCGCACCCCGCTTCGGACGCGAACCGGGAAAGATCGAACGGCTTGTTGTGGGCATCAGGCCCGGTGAACGCATGCACGAGACGCTCATGACCGATGATGAAGCACAGTATGCCGAAGAAACAGACACGATGTTCATCGTGCACCCGCCCATGCTGTCGTCCTTTGGAGAGCGCGGCAAAATGACGCCCAAGAAGACCCGCAGTTACTCATCGGGAGATGCTCCTCTACTCGATCGGTCAGGCATCCGTGACCTGGTGCGAACCTTCCTTGCGTCGCTCGACGCATCAGCAGACATCGTACGCAACACCCCATGATGAGCATGTTCCGGCGAGTCATCCGCCTGCTTCTGCATCCGGACCAACTTCGCCGACAATCCGGGCTTTTGCTGCAGTATCTCGTGTTTCGCATGCGATACGCTTTTGTACGGGTTCACTCGGACGCGCCACCGACGGGAAAAGACGTCCTCATCGTCAATTTCACCGATTGGATGCCGCGAGCCCAAACCGAAGGCCTCCTCATGCGACATCTTCAGCAACGCGGGTACCGACCGGTCGTACTCACGAAGAGCGATTGCCATTGGTCCATGCGCACCTATCGTCTCTTCGGCGTCGATTCATTCGTCATGATCGATGACCCTGCGTTATTCGATCCACAGGACGATGAACGCATTACATCGATCATCCGAGAGATGAAAACGCCCGACGACATTCTGCGATTCACCCTCGATGATCTGCCCATTGGCCAGAGCATTCTCTCCACTTTGATTCGAAACCTGTGCCGCCCGACTCTGGATCTGACGGATCCTGAAGCAATCGCATTGCTCAGGAGAATTCTCCATAACGCGCTCCAATCTGCGCGCGCCATTCGCGCGTATTATGATTCAACGAACATTGAGGCCGTCTTCTTCAATGAAATTGGATTCGTTCCTTACTCGGTGTTCTTTTTTGCAGCGTTGCATCGCCGCATCCCCGTCATTCAGTACGTGCATGCTCAACGACTGGATGCGTTCGTCTTTCATCGTCACACCGTGGAGAGAGGCATGATCGATCCCGTTCATGTGACGGAAGAAAGTTGGGAAAAGATCCTTGCTCTTCCGTGGACTGCAGCGGTGGAAGAAACATTCATGAAGGATCTAAAAAGGCACTATGAACAACGTACGTGGTTCAACCTCATGTTGTCAGAAGAGAAAATTCATAAATCACCCGAAGAGGTGCGCAGGCAGATCGGTCTGGATCCGAACAAGAAAACCGCCGTCATCTTCACGGGAGTCGTCTGGGATGACACGTTCTTCCTCGGCAAGAACCTCTTTGAGAACTATGACCACTGGCTTGTGGAAACGCTCAAGATTGCCTGCGCAAACACGCATGTTCAGTGGGTGATCAAGCTCCATCCGGATTATCTGTGGTACACGGAAAATAAAGGCATTGCGGACAGAGATGCGCCTTTTCGCGACCTCGTTGCAGTCATGGCAAACATCGAAAAGCTGCCCGATCATATTAAAATCGTGCCACCCGACACGGACATCAGCACGTATTCATTCTTTGCCGTTACGGATTACTGCATCACTGTGCGCGGCACCGTCGGAATTGAATTCCCCACCTTCGGCGTGACGACGTTTGTCGCAGGGAACGGCAAATATTCGAATTTTGGCTTCACGGAGAATTCTGAAACACGCGAAGAATATCTGGAGAAGATGCGTTACATCCAAGACTGGGCTGCGTTGAGTCCTGAACGTCGAACGCTTGCTCGCAGACACGCGCATGCATTGTTCGTGCTCAGGGTCGCGCCGACTCCCAGTATGGAACTTGTCCCTATCCGGAAGAACAAACGCGTCGTGAGCCACAAGATGGCCATGCATGCCCGGTCGGCTCGCGATCTGGATGAAGACCAGGGTTTGCGCGGCTTCGCCGAGTGGCTCCTACATTCAAAAGATGAGGATTACCTCCGTCTGCCCCAAAAGACGGCGGAAGGGTACACTTGGCCTCAATGAAGTCCGTTCAAGAAATCTCCCGGCTCCACGGCACGCGAGAAGTCATGATCGCGATCCTCGATTGCATCCATGGCGACGTGCTCGATTTCGGCGCGGGAAAGGGAAAACAGAAGTCTCTCGTCCTCACGGTTGCCAAGACGTACACCGCATTGGATATCGACCCGCAGCCGAATATCGACATTGTTGGAGATGCGCTCGATCCTCCGATCGCGGATGCAAGCTACGACACGGTGATCAGCAACCAAGTGCTCGAACACGTGAAACGCCCATGGATCATGGTGCAGCAGATCGCACGAATCCTGCGACCAGGCGGCACGGCCGTCATCACGGCTCCGTTCATCACTCCCTACCACGCTCACCCAAACGATTTCTTCCGCTATACCGAAGCCGGCATGCGTTCGCTCGTGGAGGACGCCGGGCTCGAGGTCGTGCTCTGCACGAAACATGGAGGATGGTGGTCGTGCGTCGGAGAAACCGTGAAGCAGAAGTACTTCAGCCCCTACGTGAAGAAGCTCTGGATCGGCCGACGACTCGCGAACCTGTTCGAAGCGTTCTTCCTCCTGCTCGACAAGACAACTCCTCCAGGCATCGCCTACTGCAACGTCCTCTGCATCGCTCGGAAGCCATGAAGATCCTCGTTCTCACCGACGACCTGCCGCCTGCCGTCCTCGGCGGGTCCGGTCGCATTGCATGGGAAACGAGTCTGGGACTCGTACAACGTGGGCATGACGTGACGATCCTGACGGCCGCTCAAAGTGGTGTCTTCTCGGAGAAAAAAGATGGCGTGCACATTCGAACAATAACGCAACTTGATCAGCGATGGGCGCACTACCGCAGCGTTTTTTCGCGAAAGCGGCAAATGGAGGTGCTGCGTGTCGTCGATGAAGTGCAACCGGACCTCATTCATGCGCATGGACTCGCGTGGCAGCTTGGCTATCGGTGGATCAAGCCTGCAACCCAGCGCGGCATCGCGATCGTCCATACGTTCCACGGCGTCATGAACGTCGCGTATGGAAAACGCTTCGGCGATGAAAAGTTTCCCCTCCTCCGCGATCTGAAACTTGCACGCTGGACGTATAACCCGCTGCGCAACATGAACGTCCGATGGGCGCTGCGACGGACGACGTTGCTCTCTGTGAGCAATGCACTCAAGCATTATCTCAAAAAGTATGGATATCACGGCGTGCAGACGCTCCATAACGGCATCAACACCGATTTTTGGACCACAGGACCAGACAGAGAGACTGCACGAAAAGAGCTTGGTATAGCGGAAAATCAGCCATGTTTCTTGCTTGCTGGCCGCATTGGTCACGACAAGGGCATGACAATAGTGAAGGAGTCACTTCCCCCGAACGCACTCCTCCTCCTTGCAGGTGAAGGAAATGAAGCTTCATGGAAAGATCTCGGTGACCGCGTGCGATTCTTCCCAAAACAGACTCCCGAACAGATGCGCACACTCTACGCAGTTGCAGACGCATCGCTTGTCCCCTCTCTCTATCTCGATCCATTCCCAACTGTGTGCTTAGAGTCGATGATGTGTGCCACACCCGTCATCGCGAGCATTCATGGTGGCGCAAAAGAAGCAGTGAAGGATGGAGAATCCGGATGGATTGTGGAGCCGCGAAAGATGGAATCGTTCGCGGAGCACCTGCGCTGGTGTGCCACACATCGTGAGGAGACGGCACTCGTCGGGAAGAAGGCAAGAGTGCATGCCAAAGCACAATTCTCGCTGGAGAAACATCTGGATGCTCTGGAGAAGATTTACGCAGCGAGCAGTCGTTCGTAGAACTTCTCGTATTCACTCGTAATAGCCTCCCAGCTGCACGAACTGGAGACGTATTCTCGCGCTCTCTTAGCCTTTTCACGAAGTGCGGAGGGATCGTTGAGGAATGCGAGGATGGCGTCAGCCAATGGTTGGAGTTGTGAGTTCGACATGCGATCCGGCGGGTCGTAGCTGCACGCTTCGTCGTGGTAGATGTCGATGAGTTGTCCATGGCGATTGTCGCGGCCCATGAGATCGATGAGACCTCCAACCTGCGATGCGATGATCGGCTTCTCCATCCCCATCGCCTCGATGCATGTGATGCTTCGCGCTTCAGCGGAGGACGGCATGAGGACAAGATCCGCATGCTGGTAGTACGGCTTCACCGTGTCGTTGTTCCGTGAGCCGAGGAGTGTGACGTGCTGCTCAAGATGTAACTCGCGAATGAGCTCTTCAATGAACGCGCGCTTGCGACCATCACCAATCGCGAAGTAATGGAAGTTCGGATTCTGTTCACGAACGAGCGCGAGGGCTTGGACGAGAATGTGGATGCCGTTTTTTGGGACAAGGCGACGGATTGTGAGAAGGACCTTCGTTTCTGGCTTCAATGAGCCAAATTCTGGGGGCTTAGGAATTGATGAATCAGGCTGAAAGAGGCGTGCATCGTACCCATTCGAGACAATGCTGATCTTGGAACGCGGAACAAACGCTGCCGTGAGTTCGAGGATCTCGTCGCTTGTTGAGGTGATGTGCGATGCCAGCTTCATTGAGACGTGCTGACAGAGTTTTACGAGTAATCCATGATGAAACTTGGGATGCACCTCTGGCACGATCCCCTTTCCCTGCTGCGTGAGGAGCATTGGTTTCCCGCGCAGACGACAAATGACCGCGCACATTGCCGCGATGCGGAAGGAATATGTGCAATGTGCAATGTCGTGCTCGCCGATGAGTTTCCAGAGCGTGCGAATGTTCTTCCACACAGTCGCTGGACTGAATTTCCACGGGAGACGGACAATCCCCGCTTCATCGGCAGTCGTTGAAAGCGTGTTCGTGAAGATTGTGACTTTGTGGCCTTTGAGTTTCAGTTCGTGAGCGACGTTCGCAACACAAATTTCCGCTCCGCCGACACTCGGCAGATAGTCTTCGCACGTCAGAAGGACAGACAGCGTCATGCGGGGAAGATATCGCGATGCTTCTGCAGCCACTCGTACGTCGCACGAAGCTGCGTCGGCAGATCAATGACAGGAGCGTACCCAAGATCGCGTTCCGTGTGGGAAATGTCTGACTTTCGTCGGAAGACCGTGTCCCATGCACGCTGCTGCTTCAACTCCGTTCCGGCGCTGCTCCCTGCGATCTCATTGATCATGTCGGCAATCTCTCCGATGCTTGTTTCTTTGCCCGATCCGATGTTGTACGTCTTGCCGTTACTCTCGGGTTTTTCCGCAGCCAGAAGCGTTCCTTGGACGACGTTCTCGACGAAGTTGAAGTCGCGGGAGGCCTTCGGATCGCCCGTGATTGGGAGCGGCTTACGGGACATCGCGAGCATGAAAAAGTTCGGGATCACGTTGCGGTAACGACCGGGCATTTCACCAGGACCGAACGAGTTGAAGTACCTGAGCACCGTCGTATTCATCTTATGATAGTCGTGGTAGAACCGGACGAGGAACTCGCCGTGCAGTTTGTTGATGGCGTACGGCGTATCGAGGTGGAACGTGACTGTGTCGACGGAGAAATCTGGGCCATTGCCGTACACACACGAAGAAGAAGAGAAGACAAATTTCGATACCTTCGCGAGGCGTGCTTGTTCCAAGACTTTCAACGTTCCGATGCTATTCACGTTGCAGTCGTCGATTGGATGCTCAACTGAATTCTGATTTGCGAAGTGTGCAGCCAAGTGGAAGACAACGTCTTGAGGGCGGCTGAATGCTTCCTTCAACGCACTGTCGTCGACAATCGACTTCTGGATGAACGTCGTTCGTTGATCGTCCAGAATATCTTTGCTGAGAAGTGGAGAAGCAGAGCTGCAATCGTCGATGATGGTGAGAGACGCGACTCCACGCGCGAGCATCGCCCGGCACAACGCCGAACCGATCGCTCCGAGACCGCCAGTGACGAGAACGTTCTTTCCCTGCATAGAAAACCTAAAGGCGACCCAGTGTAACACAGGCTGCTCTGGATTAAACCAGCTCTAGGGCCTTACAGAGGCATTTGACGCAGGATATCGACGATCCGTTCCCCCGCATGCCCGTCCCAGTATGGCGGCACGGTGATCGCGGGTTTGACCGGATGGGCTGCAAATTCGAGAACTGTTTCTCTGTCGGCCGGCACAGAGGGGTCAATGAGCACGTTGCTGCCGCATTCGATCGTGATCGGACGCTCTGTATTGCGACGGAGGGTGAAACAGCGCTTACCGAGCAACACCGCCTCTTCCTGAATGCCCCCGGAGTCCGTGAGAAGGAACGCTGATGCCTGCATGAGACGCAGGAATGAGAGATAGGGCTGTGGCGGCAGAAGGAGAACATTCTTCGGAAGGATTTCGGAGAGATTGAATCTATCGAGTGACGCCTGGAGTCGATGATGCACTGGTAACACGACAGGGCATCGCTTGGAGACATCGGTGAGGAAGTCGAGAACTGACTTGAGCGCATGCGCATCATCCACATTGCTCGGCCGGTGCAAGGTTGCAACGGTGAATTGTGCAGGCAGTCCTTCAGGCAACCCAACATTTTCAATCTGTGGCAGCATCCGAAGCATCGTGTCGATCATCGTGTTTCCCACGAGATGCACTTCCCCCTTTGTGACGCCTTCTTCTCGGAGATTGTTCAGACCGGATTCCTCAGTACAGAACAAAAACGTGGCTGTTTTATCGACTGCAATGCGGTTCAGCTCCTCAGGCATCGTGCTGTCGAAGGAGCGAAGGCCTGCTTCGACGTGCGCCAATGGAACCTTTGCCGTTTTACACGCCATCGCTGCTCCACTCGCACCATTCACATCGCCGTAGACGAGCACGACGTCCGGCTTCTCTGTGTTGAGAACTGGGATCATTGCCTCAGCTGTCTTCGCGATGACGTCTTCACGATCACCTCCGTGCACACCGAGGTTATGTCGCGGGAGTTGGATGTTGAGTTGCTCAAAGAACACATCGGAGAAGAGCGGATCGTAGTGCTGACCCGTGTGAACGATCACGTGTTCGACCGATGGATCATTGAGATTGCGAATCGCATGATCGACCGCCGCCAATTTAACGAAGTTCGGACGAGCCGATGCGACGCTCAATATTTTCATAGGCTTTTATTATTGTCGCGAAGCTGGGCTTTGCCCAGCTGGAGCGACTCCTTGCCGGGAAGAGAGTTCGCGAGAGAAACCCCGGAGGGGTGTCTTTCGCGATTTGAGTGTAACCCATCGAGGACGCGCTTCATCCGTTCTTGCCACGTATGATGCTGAACGAGCGAAAGCGCTGCTTTAGACCTCTTCTCAGCCTTTGCGGGATTAGTGTGAATCCACTCAAGTGCATCAGCCAAGCTCCGCACATCTCCCGGCTTGCAGAAAATGGCGGTCTCTTCCGAAAGGACATCACGCACCGTTGGAAGATCGCTTGTGATCATCGGACGATCGGCCGCCATGTACTCAAACATTTTGAGCGGCGACATGTGTGTGCGGTAGTGCGGCAAATCCGGGAACGGCATTGCGAGGATGTCACATGCGGAGAGCGACGCAGGCACATCGGCTGCAGGAATTTCTCCGGTGAAGAGCACATCGTCTTCGGTGAGACCGAGCTTCTTCGCTTGTTGCTCATACCGCGCACGATCCCCCTCAGGTCCTCCGACAATGAACCCGAAGAATTGCTTCTGAGGTTTGAGCACAGCAAGTGCTTGGAGCATATGCGAGACGCCCTTCTCTTGTCCCAATGTCGTCAGTCGCCCGACGTAACCAACGACGAGACGATCCGTCTTGAGGTTCCACTTGGTCCTGGCTTTCGGCTGTGATGGCAGATTTTCGAAACGAGAGAGATCGACTGCATCCCCTTCTACGAAGAGCTTCTTGGGCTTCACTCCCCACTTCAGGAGCGCATCGCGCATCGGCGAAGTGAGACACGCGACTCGTGCGCAGCGATTACACTCTTGCACAAAGAGATGCCGAGCAAAGCGCGGGAGCTGATGGAGCTCCAGCACAACCGGGATATCGAGCTTGAGGAGAGACGGCAACAATGCAGGAGAGCGTGTGTAGATGAGGTCTGGCGTGTCGGCTTTGAGTAAATCTGGAAGTTTTCTTCGCAGCATTCTATTCATGCTCCAGAGTTTGAAGAATCCAAGCCATCGCGTAGCGATGTAGTCCTTGTCGCCGACGTATGTCAGCTTAATCTCGCGAGAGAGGTGTTCGTACGTCCAGAAATCCTGCTCCACGACGTTCTTACGAAACGGCGCGTAGACATGAACTTTGTGTCCAAGCTGCCACAATGCACGACAGACATGCGCGATCTGATGACCATGTGCGCGTTCGCTTGGGAGCCGTACGTTGGTGCAGTACGCGATGTGCATACGAGACGTACAGGGTAGCAGAAAAATCACCACCGCGGTCTCCAAAGACTCCATCCATCGCCCTGTTCAACACGTTCCGCGATAGCAGGGTCCATCACCCATTCCGGCCGCTCCCGTTCATTCCAGAGAATGAGGTCGACCTGGTAATGGAGCATCGACAGCAGCGGATTCTGTAAAACATTATCGCACACACGGCGGAATTCGGCCGTGCGCTCCGGCAGCATGTGCTGTCCGCGGAACTGGAGCGTGTGCCACGCGAGCAATTCGACATCCGCTCCGCCCGGTTGGAAGAGTTCCGCCATACATCCTCGCGCAGCGAATTCGGCGTTCGACACGACGATGTGTTGGACATACGGCGTGAAGACGACGTCTGCCGGTGTGCGTGACTTCAACTCGATCGCGGTCACGGGATCGGTGAGGATAGTTACGCGACCAAGGTCCGTAATCGGCTCAATCGCGGAGCGGGAAAGGATCGGCGGAGGCGGGTTAATCACGAGGAATCGCCATCCAAGTCCGTAATCCCATGCAGCGGCAGCCAACAGTATTCCCGATGCCACAAGTGCAATGATGCTCGGCCAACTGAACATCTGTGCGATCCCCTTTCGCAGCCACGCATCGATCAGTGAAGCGATACATGTCGCAGCAGCGATCGTCACCATGGGCTCGTAGTGCGACGATGAGAGAAAATCTTTTCCATGAATGACATGCTGGTGTGTGACGACGAATCCCCCTGCCACGAACGCGAGTGGGAGCAACAGCGATCGTCGTTCGCGGGGGATCTTCCAGAAGAGCACTGCTACCGGAACGAGCGCGAGCAATTGGAGCGTAGACCGTATCGGCGATGCGATTGCGTGCGAGGGATAGAGTCCGCTTCGATAGAGAGCCATCTCTTGAAACGTCGGATCGGCCATTTGGAGGACCCATGTCGAAAGCAGCCCCGGAATGCTTAAGAGTAATCCCAAACCGCCTGCGATCGCGAGGAACCGAAGCGCTCGTGTACGTGTCTCATCTCGCACGTGCCAACGGAGGAGGAAGATAAAGCCACATGCCGCCCATGTGAATGTCCACACCCAGAAATAGAGTGATGGGAGGAGCGCGAGCAGCACCGCTGCGACGGGAATGAGTATCCATGTCGGGCGGACCGCGATGCGGTGCACGCAAGTGAGCGTGAGAACCATGAGCGGGAGCAACACACCAAGATGCGGCCGGGACAGCACGCCAATGAGAGCGGCACTGAGGAGCGTCGAAAGGAGTAACGCAATCGGTGGACGCACTGAACTATCGCGTAGCAGGAGATAGAACAATGGGAGAAAGAGCGGCGCGAGGAGGAGCATCACCAACGTTCCGATTTCCACGCCCGACAGAGGCGTCCACGAGAAGAGAGTCCCCTCCGTGAATTCAAGGAGCCCTGGTCCTGCCGCACGGATCTCAAATGGCGGTCCCGTGATGCCGTTTTCATACGGTCCACTTCGTCCGAGCAGCGCAGTTTGGATGCGACTGAAGTATGCGCCGTCATCTTGGAGTCGGATGGGCACATGGCCGAGCTCCACGGACCAACGAACGATAGGCGTCGCAAGCACAGCAAGGAGGAGCGCTGTGAGGAGCGGCAACGCGATCAGGACTGTGCGGCGTTTCACGACCCTATGCTACCGACTCACCTCCCACAGGGTCCATCCGCTCCCCGTTCCGATCTGCGATAGTGATGGCAGATCAGTATCTGCACGCCAATCTGGTCGATCTTTGGTATTTTCCAGAATATAGCGCACGTCATACTCACGCAGATGCTTCACGGGCTCGGCCCTCACTAGCATGCATGCTTCCGTCACCAATGACCGTTCGCGTTCGCGCATCTCTGGAGAATCGAGCACATCATTATATTCGATGTAGAGACTCCGATACGGATCTGGGAATTCCGAGAACAGTTCCGACATACAGAATCGATCGGCCATGTCGGCATCAGAGATAAAGAGGAATCGGCTGTGCGTGGTGTAGACGATGCCGTGGTGCGTCCACGCGGTCAGCAGTCGGCCGGTCTCTTTATCTGTGAGCACAGTCGCAGGAGGAAGCTCACGAAGAATCGCGATTGGTTCAGCGAGATGTTGATCGCGGAACGTGTGACCTGGAACGACGAAGAAGAATGAGTTTAATGGGAAGTAGTCGTACGCTCCACCTGCGAGGAATGCGAGCGCAATGAGCGTAATGATGCCCCTGCGAATGAAATCCACTCGCCGGGTCAGAACCCACGCTCCGGCAATGACGGAGGAAATGATGAGATGCGGCTCAAAGTGTGATGCAAACATGAGTACTTTCGCGTGAAGGACGTTCTGATGCATCACGAAGAGGACACCAAGCAATAGCGAAAACACGATGAGGTATGACCGATCCTGCCGGCGATCACGCCACAGCGTTGCAAAGGTGATGCACTGGATGAGCAGCAAGATTGTGCGCGGCCATGACTCTGGTGTGCGCTCATAGAGGAAGCTGGCACGCACTGCGATCTCCGGATAGAGCGGACTCTGCATCAGTTCTGCTGTGTGCAGCAGGAAGGGCAATGCGATGAGAAGAATGAGTCCCCCACCAAGTGCGCTGAATGCAGGATGGCGAAGGAGGTAACGATCTTCCTCTTTTGCAAAGAGCGTCAGAAGGAGAAGCGTCGCGACACTCGCCCACACCCACATCCAATGCCAAAAGTAGAGTGACGGCAGGAGGCCGAGGAGTATTCCAGCCACGACAAGGAGAGGAATGCTTGGGCGTTTCCAGAGCATGAACGTTGCAAGTAGCGCTCCAATAGCTGGAATGAACGTCCAACCAGGATGCGGCATACGTGTGATGGTCGGGAACATCACAAGAAAGAGGACGACCGCGATCCCAATGCTCCACGCACGCGCAAAACCGATCTCACCGAGGAAGACGAGCAGTAAGAGGAACAGAATGGATGTGAATATCGCTGTGAGGATTACGGAGAGTGTCGGTGCGGAGAGACCAGTCCATTTGAAAATGGAACCAACGATAACCTCGGCTGTCGCAGATTGCATTCCTTCGATCGCAGACCCAATCGCCGTGATCCCATTGTCCGCTTCCTCTGGATGACCATCGAGAACGCGCTCCAAGCGACTGTAGTAATTGCCGTAGTCCTTGTCTCGAATCACGGTCAGTCCCTGAAACTCAGGCTGCGTCATGTGTACGGCGTACGGGAAGAGCGTGAGCAGCCCAAATAGGACCGCAATGCCGAAGGCCAGTGTGGAAAACCTCATACGCACAATACCAGTGTACCGACCACATCCCATGACAACGAGGTTTTGCATCGCTAGACTCCCGGCCATGCGCAAAGAATTCCGAAACGACTCAGCTCTCAATGCCAAGGTCCAGGACTGGTGGCACAAGAACCCATTCAACTACTTCGTGGATGCGGAGGAATCCAGCTGGGAGTTCTACCGGAACATCGACCGTAAGTTCCTAAAGTGGATCCCGTTCATGCAGAACGGAGGCTATCCATTCCTCACGCGCTACATCGACATGCACGGCCTCAAGGGAAAGAAGCTCCTGGATATCGCCTGCGGTACGGGAGTGCTCACCGAGCAGTTTGTGCGAATGGGAGCAGACGTAACGGCGATCGACCTCACTGCGAAGGCTGTGGAGCTCACGAAGAAGCGCCTCGATCTCTATCACCTCTCCGCAAACGTCATTCAGGCCGACGCACAGAAGATGCCCTTCCCAGACAACTCCTTCGACTACGTCTGCGCATGGGGCTGCCTGATGCACATGCCGGAGACGGAACAAGCGATTGCTGAGATTAAGCGTGTGCTGAAGCCGGGCGGAAAGTTCCTCGCGATGATGTACCACCTAAACTCGGTTCACATGCGCTACGCGATCCAATTCGGACGCGGCGTCTTGCGTGGGCAGTATCTGAAGTACGACAACCAATCTCTCATGAACCGCTACACCGACGGCGCTGCAGTCGGCGGCAACATGCTCGCGAAGTTCTACACGCGAAAGGAATTTAAGAACCTCTTTGCAGGGTTCAGCGATGTGAAAGTCATGATCCACGACAACCATGGTGTTCCGAATCAGCTCCCCCACCCGTGGCTGCCACTCGGCAAACTGCTTCCTAAGCCCATAAAAGAGTGGGTTTGCCGCACCTGGGGCATGACGGCGATCATCACGGGCGAGAAATAAGCAGGTGGGCTACCATACGGCCATGGATAGGCGTTCTGTCGCCATCGTCGGCTTAGGGTACTGGGGTCCGAACTTGCTCCGTAACTTCGGAGCGATCGACGGATGGGAAATGCGCTGGGCATGCGACTTGAAGGAAGCGAATTTGGCGAAGGTGCGAGCAAACTATCCAAGCGTGAAGACGACTTCGTCCTATGACGACCTCTTGAACGATGCAACGTTGGATCTCATCGTCGTTGCAACTCCCACGAAGTCACACTTTGATCTCGCAAAGAAAGCACTCGAAGCAGGCAAGCATGTCTTCGTCGAGAAACCGTTGGCGTCGTCCTCGAAGGAAGGAGAAGAATTGATCGCACTCGCAAAAACGAAAGGCAAGCTCCTCTTCGTCGACCACACGTTCGCCTTTGCCGGAGCAGTCCGAAAGTTAAAAGACTTGATGAGCGCGGGCGAGCTCGGCGAGCTGTATTACTTCGACTCCACCCGCATCAACCTCGGACTTATTCAGCCCGATGTGAACGTCCTCTGGGATCTTGCGATCCACGATCTCGCAATGCTCGCCCAACTGAAAGATCTCAAAGGCATTAAGTCTGTCTTCGCCCACGGCAGCAGCTACCACGGCGAGCACCGGGAGATCGGGCACCTGCATCTTTCCTGGAACGACGGCTTTGACGCGCACATTCACGTGAGTTGGCTTTCACCAGTAAAGGTTCGCCAAACGATCATCGGCGGTACGAAGAAGATGGTGCTCTTCGATGACATTCACCCATCGGAGAAACTCAAGATCTACGACACGGGCATTCAGAAAGGACAATTGGGAGAGATGAAACCCGCCGACCCGCTCTTCCCGGTCTACCGTTCGGGCGATGTGCTCATTCCAAAGTTGGATACGACAGAAACATTGAGAGTGGAACTTCTCCATGTGCTCGCATGTCTCAACGGAACGGAGAAACCAATCGTTGGAGGTGAGGACGGTCTTATTGTCCTTCATATCCTTGAAGCTGCTGACAAATCTCTCGCATCCCATTCCCCCGTCGATCTATGACGAAGAAAATCGCACCCGACGTTGTCTTGGGAAAGGATGTGATCCTTCGTGATTTCGTGAACATCTACGGGTGTGAGATTGGTGATGATTCGCAGATTGGACCTTTTACGGAAATCCAACGCGGCGTGAAGATCGGAAAGCGCTGCAAAATATCGAGCCACAGTTTCCTCTGCAGCGGCGTGACGATTGAGGACGGCGTCTTTATTGGTCATGGAGTGATGTTCACGAACGATAAGCTTCCACGGGCACTTCGGAAGGACGGGACGCTCCAAACAGCGGATGATTGGGAATGTGTACCAACACTTGTAAAAGCAGGTGCATCAATTGGAACAAACGCGACCATCCTTCCCGGTATCACGATTGGGAAGAACGCGCTGGTTGGAGCAGGCGCTGTTGTCACAAAGGATGTTCCAGACGGAGCAACGGTCGTCGGCAATCCGGCAAAACCACTGGGCGCATGATTCGTTTCCTCGATTTGCAGGCGCAGTACAAAAGCATCCAACCGGACGTGGATATCGCAATGAAGAAGGTGCTAGACAGTTCTGCCTACGTCCTCGGTCCAAGCGTCGAAGCGTTCGAGAAAGACTTCGCGACATTCTGCGGAGCCAAGCACTGCATCGGCCTCAACTCCGGCACGGCTGCGCTCGCATTACTCATGCAGGCCAACGGCATTGGACCAGGAGATGAAGTGATCACGGTGGCGAACTCCTTCTTCGCCTCAGCGGAGGCGATTTCACAGATCGGCGCGACACCGGTCTTGGTTGATTGCATCGAAGAAACGGCATTGATGAATCCAGATCTCCTGGAAGCCGCAATCACCTCCAAAACGAAGGCAATCATCCCTGTGCATCTCTATGGACAACCGGCAGATATGGATGAAATCCTCGCCATCGCACGGAAGCACAACGTATTGGTCTTCGAAGATGCATGTCAGGCACACGGAGCGGAGTACAAAGGAAAGCGAACGGGTGGACTCGCGAACGGTGCGGCATTCAGCTTCTATCCCGGCAAGAATCTCGGAGCTTATGGTGACGCTGGAGCCATTACGACAAACGATGATGGAGTTGCTGCACGTGTCCGCATGCTGCGCGATCATGGATCGGCCGTGAAATACACGCACGAAGCGATCGGTTGGAACGAGCGGATGGATGGATTGCAGGGAGCGGTGCTCGGCGTAAAGCTTTCGCATCTCCTGAAGTGGAATGAGCAAAGACGCGCGGTTGCAGATCAGTATCGATCTCTTCTCCCCGCCTCTGTGCGAACGATCGGCATGGGCATGAATCGCGTTTCGGCGATGCATCTCTTCGTCATACGCATAGCAGACCGTGATCGAGTTCAAGCAGAACTCACTGCTCAAGGTATCCAGACGAGTATTCATTACCCCGTGCCAATCCACCTGCAGCCGGCCTATAAAGGTCGCTGGAAGCTTGGCGATTTCCCCGTTTCTGAGCGCCTCGCGAAGGACATTCTCTCGCTCCCCATGTACGCCGAACTTTCCTCGGCGGACGTTGAGACTGTCGCCAAGGCTCTGCATGCGCTAGCGTAAACCGGTGCCATCCCTCTCGATTGTCATCCCAGCCTACAACGAAGCCGCCACGATCGCGGATATCGTGCAGCGGTGTGATGCCGTGGCGTCGAGATGTACGAACGACTACGAGGTGATTGTGATGGACGACTGCTCGAAGGATGAGACGTCGACCATTCTCCAGAGCTTGAAACCGAAATTCCCAAAACTCCGCGCTGAGCGTCATGTTGTAAATGGCGGAATTGCGAAAACATTTGAAGATTTATATGCACTCGCAAGCAAAGAGTACGTGTTCCTTGTGTCGGGCGACGGACAATATCCTCCAGAGCTCGTTGAGAGGTGTATGCCGCTCTTAAACGAGGCAGACATCATCATCTGCAATCGCACGACGAAGCACTACACGCTCTTGCGTCTCGTCATCTCGTGGGGCTACCGCTGGATGCCGCGAATCTTGTTCGGCGTCGATCTCTACGACTCTGGCAGCGTGAAGCTCGTTCCGCGCGAGGTGTACCAGAAGATCTCCGTGACCTCGACGAGCGTCTTTGTCGAGGCTGAGCGCATTATTCGAGCTGCGAAACGCGGCTACAGGATAGGAAAAATCGACTTCGAGCAGGTGGAACGCAAAGGCGGCAAAGCGCACGGCGGAAAGCCATCCGTTATCTTGAAATCGATTGGCGATATGCTGCGTTGTTGGTGGGAATTGGAGGTGCTCAGACGACCGGCGTGACAACTAGACGTAAATAACGAACTTATAGAGGATAAAATTCCACGCAACCATGCATGCGATCACGAGTAATTTCGCAATGAGTTCATCCACACCCAACCCGTCCACAAATCCCCAGAGAAGAACCGTCGAAGCGAACAGATTCCAGAGTCCCAGCATGCAGTACTTGAAAAAATGGGATGCAAATTTGGAGTGCTGACGGAATGCGACGTACTTATGAAGGAGGAACGCGCTGATGAACCCAATGACCTCGCTCATGACGGACGCGCCGACGTACCAGACGTCCAACCACAGGAGCAGCGTGTATAACCCCACGTTGATTGCGGTCGCAGTTCCACCTGTGAAGAGGTACGTGACGAATTGTCCAAGCGGTAGACGATGTAGCGGTGAACTTTCGACGATCAAGAGCAGTGGATACGCAAGGAATTGGAGTTCATATTGAAGCGGCAACCGCTTCCCTCTTCCTGGTGTGACGGACAGAGCAATAAGCCGCAGGGCAAAGCCAAAAAATGAGCGGACATTCCAGAGCAAAACCCAGTACAACCACTGGCCAAACGGGAGTCTCGCCGCACGTTCCACTTCGAGCGCGAGGTAGCGACGATACTTGGGCCAGAGTTCCGACGGCGGTGAAAGTGGAATGAGGAGATCCCCTGCCAGATGACCGACGGTCGCACCGGGAACGAGATCCAATCGTTCATGAATCGGTTTTACGAAGTTGATAATCCTCTCTCGGCGCGCGAGACGGACGTGAAGTGCGGGGTACGCGGCAGCTCGTTCAATCTTTTCGCCATTGATGACGAAGCGGCGGAACGCCGTGTACGCGTCGTGTTTCCCAGATGCGAGGACATCCCGAATAGATGCGAGGAATTCAGGCGTGAGCGTTTCGTCGGAGTCGACGTAGAGAAACCATGGCTGATTCGCGAGCATGAGACCGGCGTTTCTGACGGAAGCGAAGTCACGTATGCGGCCGGAGGGCTCCAAAAATTCGCGCGGCTGATCGTGAATGGCAACATTCGAAAAAGTGGACGCGATGCTGCGCGAGTCGTCTGTGGAATAACCATCGAGCACGATCACCTGGGCAAACTCTCGAAGGCCTTCAAGGCACGCAGAAATGGTCTTTCCCGCGTTATGGGTAAGAACGAGCACGCTGCAGGGAATAGGAATGGTCGTCATGCGCCTGCGTGAACGAATCGATCCATTTTTTCTATAATTCCGTCGAGACTGTGCCGCTCTCGAACGATCTCGTAGAGCTCCTCATCGGAAATGGGCAGTTGGTTTGTGAAGAATTGGACGACGGCAGCAATTTCGCGCGGCTCATCGGTCGCGGGAGCTGCCGGAAGCCCGATTGCTTCGGCGTTGCGCGCAGTCGTGACGGGATAACAACCGCACGTCATTGCTTCAATCATCGTCTTATCGATCGTCTCACTCGCCATGTTCAGAATGAGACGATGATTTGTGTAGATGTCTGGGAGCAGGCGCGATGCGATCGTGCCATGGAACGTGACGCGGCTCTGCAGACTGAGTACACGAACGAGTTGCTGCATTTCGATGACGTACTCAGGCTCGGCTTCAATACCGTAGATGTCGACTGTGTAGGATTCAGGAAGCAAACTCAGCGCTTCGAGGACAAGCTCCAATCGCTTGCTTCGCGCGAGGCGTAAGACGACGAGAAGCTTATGAGGATCAGGACAATGGTTGGCTCTCTGAGGCCAATAGGAGAGATCGACGCCATGCCCCACGATAATCTTTTTAGGACTGTGTTCGTACTGTGGAAGGCTCTGTCTCGTCGCGGCAAAGAGACGCTTTCCATAGAAACCGAGGAGCCAGAGACCAATCTGCATCTTGTAGTGCGTGTACCAGAGATAGACGGGTACACGACGGACGAGCCACACCGGCGCACCAATCGCTCCCCACACCGGCGTCATGTGAATGAAGACTCTGTCATAGCGCATGGTGCTGATGAGCCACAGGAATCGAAGAATCTGCATAAACTTGGATGAGCCATGTTCTTTGCCGAGCGAGTGCACGTCGAATGTCGGTGGCCTTGGTCGCCCAAGAGCGGACATTGCTTCATCTGGTTGCCATTCAAGACACACGACAGAAACGTTATAGCCGCGCTTCTGCCATGCCTCGACCCACAGGACTGTGAATGCGTCCTGTCCGTGAAGTTTCTGGGTGATGAAGAGAAGATCCATCATGCGATCGATTGAAGAAATCTCGCGTAGCGTGCAATGGAGGTGTCTCGTTCGTGTTGTTCGGTGATGTGCATCGCATTATTCCCGATCGTTGCACGAAGTTCTGGGTTCGCGAGGAGCGGACGGATCACCTCTGCAAATGCTTCGGGTGTGCTCTCGGCGAGGAATCCATTTTGTCCGTGGACAATGACATCGGGCATGACGCCGACCTTCGTCGAGACAACGGGCAACCCCAACATCATCGCTTCGAGGGCGACTCTAGGACCGCCTTCGCTGAGTGATGGCTGGACGAAGATTCGAGCAGATTTCATCATGCGCAGAACATCCTCCGGCCTCGGCAGCCACCCGCGGAATGTGACTCTGGGAGACACTCCAAGACTCCTTGCGAGAGCCTCCCATTCCGCGCGTTTGGGACCATCGCCAATGACAACGAGCGTCGCATGTGGCAGGAGCTGTAACGTGCGGAGGATCAGCGGCAGATTTTTGTTGGCCACGAGCCTGGAACAGAACGCGAGATCGACTGACTGTGGAACGTCGCCAACTGTATCGCGCATTCTGGTATCGAGATAGAACGATGGCACGACGTGAATGAGCGACTGTTGCACACCCCACTGCTTCAGATGATCCACCATTCCCTTATTGACGACACGAACCGCTTGGAAACGTTTCGTGAGCCACGGAAGTTTGATACGTGAGAGGATACGAGCGACATGCTCCTGTGTTGTTGCGGCAACGGGAGAGCCAACGATGTGATGCACTTCGATCGAAACAGGGATCCCCGTCTTCTTTCTCAGCCGCAACGCACCCCACGCATGATGGAACGGCGGCGACGCCTGTACGGTTGCGACCTTGTGCCCGTAGCGCTTCACCAAGTCCGTGCCAAACCGTGACACCCAACCAGAATGACGCAGCATTCCCACGGGAGCCGGGTGCATGTGGACGTTTTCTGGAACAAGTTGCCTCCATGCTTCGCAATTGCCGGCGATAAACGGACAAAGAACGTCGATACGCTCGAAGTGCTGACTCAAACCTTGAAGCGTCACCAGAAAGGGCCCTCGTTTTCCTGCAACGACAGCTCTATCGCCTGTGATCATTAGTAGGTTCATAACAGGCTGGAGAAGAGCGACAGATGTTCGTGAGCGAGTGTATCCCAGGTTCGTTCTGGAATGGCTTCCGCTGCGCGTAGAGCGAGTGTGTCGTAGCGCCCTCGAACATCCTCCACCGCTCGCGCGATGTCCGCAGGCGTGCGAAGTGTGGCTGTCACCATTCCATCAAGTAATGCTCGACTCAGGCCAGTTTCTTGCGTGAGAAGTACGGGCAAGCCCGCTGCACGAGCCTCCAGAGCAGCATTCGGGCTGATATCCGTGAAGGATGGCAGAACGAACAGATCGTGCTCTCGCAGAGCTTTTTCCTTCGACTCGCCGTGGAGTGGTGGAAGAAACGTGACGCGCGAGGAGAGATCCAATTCTGCAACATCTGAACGAAGATTGTTTTCGACCGGCCCCTGTCCCACGAGTGTCAGAGTTGCGTTGGGAATGAGTTCGAGAGCTTCGATGAGCGATGAAATATTTTTAAACGCCACAAAGCGACCGAGGAAGAGGAGTCGAAACGGTTCATGTGGAGTGTGACGAACTGGCTGCATCGGTGGAATGACGTTCTCAACAACCTGTGCAGATGGAAGATCACGATAAATCTTGCGATAGAGCTCTTCTTGGAACGTCGTGGAGAAAATAATCGCATCGAACGTCTGGAAGAGACCGTTGATGGCGCCCATGAACATCGGCGTGTTCTCATACCATTCGCTCAACCCCTTTGCCTCTCCGCGATCCGTCGCACGCTCCCACAAGAAATCCCCTCCCAGTCGCAACACGGTCTTCGGTCTGCGTAGATGTGCCATCCAGAGTGGAACACCGACGCTCACCGGTGAGAAGCATTCCACGATATCCGCATCCTTTGCGATCATACGAAGAGTACGGGCATAACGGATGTACCGGACGATGGGCCCGCCGCTGCGGGAGACTCTCACTATGCCGTTCTTGTGGTCATCATGGTGTGGCAACCCGTAGGTGATGACCTGAACAACATGCCCCTGCAATCGCAGGACGTGCGAAAGCTCGCGCACGTAGGTCGCCGGCCCCCCAATTTCAGGAGGATAGATACCCGTGGCGAGCACGATCTTCATACGACCTAGTATGGCTCAAAACGCGGCTGTTTGCTCAGGCGATCGTGCGTTCAACCTGCACCGACTTTACTGCTTTGCGTACGCCCTTTTGAAGAATCGCCTGTGACTCATCGAACGCCTGCTTCTCCTTTGCGAAGATCATCTTTGAAAATTCCGCGAGGAGCCATTCTTGATGTTGGAGGTACCACTGCACCGTCTTTGTGATGCTCTCTTCGAACGTCTTCGGGTAGTGGAATCCCATCGCCGCAAGTTTGGATCCGTCGAGTGCGTAACGAAGATCGTGTCCCGGACGGCTGGAATGGAAGTCGACGAGTTCGTAGTTGAGGTCCTTACCAACAGCCTGCGCAATCATTTTGGCAAGCGTGAGGTTATCAACTTCGCGCTCACCAACGATGTTGAACTTGTCACCAAGCTCGACGTTGCCTTGCTCGAACTGATCAATGAGGAAGAGCATCGCCGCGCAGACGTTGCGGGCGTGAACGTAGAAACGGCTTCCTGCAGCGGTTCTCTCAGGGTTACTGTGAATGAAGAGTCTTTCGCCATGGAGAGCGGCGTTGATGGTCTTGGGGATGAACTTCTCCGGATGCTGACGCTCACCGAACACGTTCATCGTGTGCGTGATCATTGCGGGGAAGTTGTAGGTGTTGTGATACGCGACCACGAGTTCTTCACCACCGGCCTTTGATGCGGCGTACGGATTGCTGGAACGATAACGATCCCATTCCTTGAACGCGACGCCTGCGGGAGCTGGGCCAAAGACTTCGTCCGTGCTGAAGTAGAGGAACAAATCGAGACCATCGAGCATGCGTGCGTATTCGAGCAAGTTGCATGTGCCAACGACGTTGTCTTGGACAAACTCCATGGGGAACTCAATCGAGCGATCCACGTGCGTCGAAGCCGCGAGGTGGAAGATGTAGTTCACCGGTCCAATGCGGTTTGCGACGTACGGATTAATGGGTGAGCGAAGATCGTGATAGATGAACTCCACACGTCCTGCGAACTCCGTCTTCCAGCGATCGATGTCTTCGAGGCGGTGAAGCGTCGATGCCATGTCGATTTTGCTGAGTCCAATGACCGTCCAGTCAGTGGATTTAAGGATTCCTTCGGCAATGTGGTGGCCGATGAAACCGTCTATACCTGTGAGGAGGACGCGCTTCTTCATAATGTGAAAAGGAGTGTAGCAGTGTTGCAGAGGAATGGGGCCGCTTCAACCCCAAAAAGGCCTGTTTTTAGCGATCTCTTGAGAAAATATTCTCGCCAGTCCTGGTGAGGGCTTCGAAGTACCACCGGAGATACGGGTGATCATTCGGCAACTGTTTTGACCACTTCCACTCCCCCGACTGGTCATCGAGCGTGACGGAAGCGTCTTTCTCGACGTCGATCAGTGCAGCCGTCGCGATGTAGTGAATGCACGTTGCTTCCTGGCCATAACGTTCACGATCGGAGGGCGAGAAGGTGGTCGCATCGAAGAGCTCTTCATTCCATTCAGGCGTAATGCAGATGAGTGTTCCCTTCATCCCCATTTCATCGGCGAGAAGATTGTGCACAGCGTCCTGCACGCGTTCACCATTCATGAGCCGACCGCCCGGCACCCACCACTCTCCTTTGAGCGGTTCATTGAGACGCTTCACGAAGAGAAATTCTCCAACGGGATTGCGAATGATGAGATTTACCGATGGCAGCGGAAAATGCTGAACAGCACTCTTGAAGACTCCCGGTGGCGAGTGGCGACGTGAGGACATGTCAGGCAAGCGAACGATAAACATCACTGTATTTCTGGGCGATCAAATCCCAATCGTACGCCGCAGCATGTTCTCTCCCCGCATTCGAGAGTCGCTCACGAAGCGCGACATTGTTCAGAAGTTGGTTGATCGCCTGTGCTGCGTCATGAGGTTTATTGGGAGACACGAGGAGTCCTGTCACATTGTTTTTCACGATGTCCGGAATGCCGCCGACATTCGTTGCGACAACCGCGCATCCAGCAGCCTGTGCTTCGAGGAAGACGTTTCCAAATGCCTCACTGCTGGAAAGTCCGCAGAAAATTTCTGCTGCGGCATACTCCTGCGCGACCTGATCGTGTGGGACGGCACCGACGAACGTCACTCGATCACCCAGTCTGCAGCCACCTATGGCAAACAGCTCCAAAAACTCTCGCTCCGATCCATCTCCAACAATGCGCAGCGTCGCTTCTGGAACCTCCTCCATCGCCATAGCGAGCGTGTCGACACCCTTCATTTTCTCCAACCGCCCGACGAAGAGGACTCGCTTCGGAACTCTTTGAGCGGACACAGACGAAAGCTCTGCGTATCGAATGCCATTGGGTATGAGCGTCGCATTTTTCCCATATCGACGAGCGCGTTCAATAAGCACTGAGCTGATAGCCGTCACTCGATCAGCTGACCTATGAAGCAAACCGAGAAAGAGTGACGTGTTTGTGCTCTGGCATGTAAGAAGTCTCTTGGCGGATGGAACAATGAACTTTGAGAATGCGAGCGCGAGCCCTGCGAATGATTCGAGCACGGCATGAATGAGTTGAGGCTGCAGTTTCTTTGCCGCGAACGGTGCAAGGAACGGGTAGAGCCATTTATCGAACGGTGTACCGAAGCCGACCCGAATCACTTTCACGCCTGACGAGAGGCGATCTTCACGAGGAAGGCTGGCCCGCATCTTCGCGGCGATGATTGTAATATCAAAATCGTTCTGAAGTCGCGCGCTCACCTCTTCTGCACATGCCTCCGCTCCACTACGCATGGGTGAGACGAATGCCGAGAAAATGACGACACGTGGCTTCATGCGATGGAATGGAAAAGTGCATCATACTGCTTCCCCACCTTCTCCCAACTGAAGACATCGTCGATTCTCTTTCGCGCTGCAACGCCGAGAGCCTTTCGCTTCGCTTCGTCTTGAAGCAGACGCCGAAGATGACTGCGAAGAGCCTCCCGATCCCCTGCTGGATAGAGGAAGCCTGAGACGCCGTTCTCCAGAAGGTAGCGATTGCCACCAACATCGGATGCAACACACGCACAGCCCGACGCCATCGCTTCTATAAGGGCATTCGAGAGTCCTTCACTGTGGCTGGGGAGTACGAAGATATCGGATGCGCCGAGAATTGCTGGAATGTCCTCTCGCAGTCCCGTGAATGTCACTTCCTTTTCATACTCAGAGACGAGCGGGTGTCTGTCTTTATACCAACCAACGACCTGGATCTTCATCTGCGGGAATTCTGTTCGGAGCGGAACGGCAGCGGCGAGGAAATCATCAACACCCTTCACTGATTCCAAGCGACCGACGTATGTCATGGTGATGCCGTCATGAGCGATTGGTCCATATCCTGCAGTATCGATGCCCGTCGGGATGACTTGTGACTTCTTTGCGATGCCCAACGTTCGGAGGGTGGAGTCTGGCTGTGGATGGAAGAAGACAACGCGTGATGATGCGAGAAGAACGAGCCATCCAAGCGTCCACGCGTAGATGCGCGCTGCAATTTGCGCGAAGAGACTCCGAGGGAACCATGTGATGCCCACCAGTGCGTCTGTGAGGAGCAAAACTTTCCGCCCACGAAGCCAGAGTGAAAGAGCAGCGAGTGACGTCCAGAAGAGAACTTTGTTCACGACGATCATATCGGGCTGTTCATCTCGAACGATGCGACGGACGAACCCTGAGAATCCGAAACTGATCCCGTAGTTCCACGGATCCGGCAGAAAGAAATCTTTACGACGGTAGATTGTGAGCGTGGGCGACACATTCTCCGTTCTCGTCTCGCTCCCCATACACGCAACGACCACACGATATCCCAGCCGCCGCCAGAGCTCTGCCAATTTCACCGTACTCACCATCCAACGGTGCTGCTCTTTCCAGTACGGGCTGATGAGCAAGATTGTGCGCATAGAGACGATGATTCTATCACTCTTTCTTGTCTTCTTTCCCCTGCAATCCAGCCTCACGAAGGGCGAGTTGGCGCATAAGACGTGTGTACCGTCGATTCATCTCCTCCACGCGGACGACGATCGAAAAGACGAGGAAGGTGAGAATACCAATGGCTGTAATGAGAATGGCGTTTACCTGGCTGCGAATACCCGTGATGGCCGTGAGGTACGTGAGAAGACCGGGGAAAAGCGCAATGATCGCAATGACTCCCCAGAACACCGTCCAGAGGAACGCCTCCCAGAGAGTTT
>CAZBSN010000002.1:0-1868 GCA_964494435.1 uncultured Candidatus Peribacteria bacterium
TGGCTTACGCCACGTCCTTCTTCTTTTCCTCTTTTGTATCATCCGCCGGAGCCTTAGCGGAGGGCTTCTCCATCAAATTGCCCTCGACGATCTGATCTTTCGAGATTTGCTTCACGACGATCGCCTCTTTCGGGGCATTGGCCTTGTCCTCAGCGGCCTGGTGTTCCGGCTTGAGCGGCTTGAGGGCCTTGAGTGCGAGGATTCCTGCTTGAGCGTTCACGAGCGTGTTACCCGTGCCAAAGCGCTTTGCGAGAACGTTGCGGACGCCTGCGTGATCCAAGATCACACGGAGCGGACCGCCGGCGATGATTCCCGTGCCTTCGGATGCCGGCATGAGGCGGAGCTTTGCAGCCTTGAACTTCAAGTCGATGTTGTGCGGGATCGTGCCTTTCATGATTGGAACCTTGATCATCGCGCGCTTGGCGGCCTTCGTCGCCTTCTGCACCGCGGCTTGCACTTCGTTCGCCTTGCCCGTTCCGAGTCCGACCTTGCCCTTGCGGTTGCCGATCACGACGATCGCGCGGAAACGCATGCGGCGACCACCTTTCACCACGCGCGTGACGCGGTCGACCGAGAGCGTCGTCTCAGCGAACTCTTTCGGTTCACGATCGCGACGATCTCTGCGTCCTTGCCTATCTGGGTTGGAGGTCTTAGCCATGGGGAGAAGCTGGATGGGGGGAGATCAGAATTGGAGACCGCCTTCGCGGGCGCCCTCAGCGAGAGCTTTTACTTTGCCGTGGAATGGGTAGGCGTTGCGATCGAAGACCACTGTGGAGACGCCTGCATCCTTCGCCTTCTTTGCAAGCAGCTCACCGACCTTCTTCGCACCTTCGACCGTGTGCTTCGCCTTCGCTTCCTTCGAGGAAGCTGCTGCGAGCGTCTTACCCTCATTGTCATCAATGATCTGCGCGCGGATCTGCGTGAGGGAGCGGTACACCGTGAGGCGAGGACGCTGCGTCACACCGACGATGCGTGCGCGGATGCGACGCTTGCGGGATTGCCGGTTCTGGAGCTTTTTAGGAAGCATAGGGATTACGCGGTTTTGGCGGCAGCAGCCTTACCCACCTTGCGGCGGACGTATTCATCGGAATAGCGAATGCCCTTCCCCTTATACGGTTCTGGCGGGCGGAGTTCGCGGATCTGTGCGGCGACTTGTCCCACGAGCTGCTTGTCGGCGCCGCGGATCCTGAGGATGTTCTTGTTCTTTTCATCTTGAACGATTTCGATTGCAGCTGGGATGGCGTAGTCGATCGGATGGCTGTAACCGAGCTGGAGTTGGAGCACTTTGCCCTTGAGCGCAGCCTTGTAACCCACACCGATGATTTCAAGTTCCTTCTGGTATCCGTCGGAGACGCCCTTCACCATGTTCGCGATGAGCGCGCGGGTGAGACCGTGACGAGCGCGGACTTCCTTCGTTTCGGATTGGCGCGTAATGACGACTTCATTGCCTTCGATCGTGACCGTGACATCAGACAGAAGAGCGTACGTGAGTTCTCCTTTCGAACCCGTCACGTGCACCACGCCTGACTTCACCTCGACGGTGACGCCGGATGGAAGTGCCACTGGTTTGCGTCCAATGCGTGACATAGTTACCAGACAGTACAGAGAATTTCGCCGCCCACTTTCTTTTTGCGGGCTTCAACATCGGTCATAAGACCCTGGCTCGTGGTGAGGACGGCAATGCCGTATCCGCGCATGACCGGCTTCAGCTCAACGCTCTTGGCGTAGAAGCGGCGGCCCGGCTTGCTCATGCGTTCGAAATCAACAGTCTTTCCCAGAATGAACGTCACTTCGACTTCTTGCTTTGGCTCATCGCCGATGACGGCAACGTCTGCAATGTATCCTTCACGCTTCAAGAGTTCGCAGAG
>CAZBSN010000002.1:1968-36402 GCA_964494435.1 uncultured Candidatus Peribacteria bacterium
TTACCAGGAGGATTTTGTCACGCCCGGAATGTCGCCGTTCGAGGCGAGTTCGCGGAAGCAGATGCGACAAATGGAGAAGAAGCGAATGTAGCCGTGACGCCTGTGACACAGGCTGCAGCGGTTGTAGGCACGGATGGCATGCTTCGGCTTTTTGCCCGCGGCTTTCGCCTCACGGACAGAGTCGTTCTTGCGTTGCCAGCTGATGACGAGACTTTTGCGTGCCATGGGGTCAGAGTGGGGGGAGTGTGGGGGTCAGAGGAGTGAAAATCAAGCAGCGGCGCGCGTTTCTTGGCGTGAAGGACGGAATGGCATACCAATCGCCTTGAGCAACGCTCTCGCGTCTGCTTCCTTTGCCGCTTTGATGGTGAATTGAATCTGCATACCGAATGACTTCACGAGATCAAGCGAAGGGATCTCCGGGAACACCGTCTGATCCTTCAAGCCAATGGCGTAGTTGCCGTGGCCGTCCATTTTCGTAGGGAGACCGCGGAAGTCGCGGATGCGTGGGAGCACATAGCTCACGAGACGATCGACGAATTCTTCCATCTTCTGGCCGCGAAGCGTGACCATGGCTCCAACAACGAGACCCTTGCGGATCTTGAAGTTCGAGATGGCTTTGCGGCTCTCGCGGAGAATCGGCTTCTGACCCGTGATCTTCTGGAGTGAGTCGACGATGAATTCCTGCATTTCCTTTCCTTCCAAGTTCGAGCGGTTGATGCCCACGTTCACGATCACCTTCTGCAGTTTCGGAAGGGCATGTGAGTTCTTGATGCCGAGATCCTTCTTCAAGGTGTCGGCAATGGGACCGCGGAGCCGTTGGCGAAGAGGTGCGTACTTCATATGGATTAGCCGCCTTGGGAGCGGTGTGCGGAAGGAAGCGCAGCAGCGCCACCATCTTTGGTGCCGCCTTCTTTCACGGATCCGTCATCGTTCTTCGATCCGGAACGCTTCCAGAATGGCTGCTTCACGGGAACTCCTGCCGGAGTTGTTGTTGCTGGCTTCTCAATTGTTGCGTCGGTCGTCTCCTTCTTCTTCCCCTTCGTTGCAGCTTTGACCGTCGCCTTCGTGATCACTTCACCGCTGGCCTTCGCGATGCGCTTCTTCGATCCGGTCTTCGGATCGACTTTGTATCCAATGCGCGTCGGCTTCTTTGTCTTCGGATCGACGATCATCACCTTGGATGCGTTCAAGCTCGCTTCGTATTGAATGCGCTGACCAGGACCCTGTTGGGTCTTGCGGATGTGGCGTGTGCGGATGTTTGCACCTTCGACGATCAGTTCATTCGTGTCGCTGAAAACGCGCAGCACAGTCCCCTGCTTGCCCTTGTCCTTGCCGCTGATAATGAGGACGAGATCGCCCGTATGGATTTTCATAGAACGTCAGGAGCTTGGGAGATGATCTTCTGGTAACCCTTCGCGCGCAGTTCGCGTGCGACGGGACCGAAGACGCGGGTGCCCTTGGGGAGACCGTCCGGTTGAACGATTACGCAGGCGTTGTCATCGAAGCGAATGCCGGAACCGTCCTTGCGGCGCGTGAGACTGCGCATACGAACAACCACTGCGCGCTCAACAGTCTTCTTCTTCACCGTGCCGCGAGGCGATGCATCTTTCACCGTGATGATGATCACGTCGCCGATGCGAGCGTAGCGGCGGCGGCTGCCTCCGAGCACGCGGATGCACATGGCGATTTTCGCGCCTGTGTTATCTGCCACTGTGAGGTAGGTCTGCTGCTGAATCATTTGGCTTTGGTGGTAGCGGCTTCTGCATCTGCTTCTTTCTGCTTCTTCGTGTCTGCGATGTCGGCCATCTCACTCACGCGCGGCACGCGCTTCAGAACTTCGATGAGGCGGAAGTGCTTGCGAGCAGAGAGCGGACGGCATTCTTCGATCAAGACTTCATCTCCGACGCCGATGTCGCTCTGGCCCTTCGTATCAACGAGGAACTTCTTGCTCACGCGGTAGCTCTTGCGATAGAGCGGATGGCGCACCTGTTGGTGGACGATCACCGTGATGGTGTCCTTCATTTTCCCGGCCGATGTGACGACGCCTATTTTCTGGGTCATGCGTTCTTGGGGGCAGAGACTTTAGCGGTTGGAGAGGTCTTCTTCAATGCAGGAGCCGCATTATTCTTCTCAGAGACGACGGTGTGCACCTGGGCGACAAACTTGCGCAGTCTGCGCACTTTCGCCGTGTCCTTCTCGCTCTTTGCTGCAACCATAAGCGTCATTTTGCTCAAAGACGCACGGTGTTCGGCGATCTCCTGGTGGAGATCCTTAGTCTGCATCGCGCGAAGCTCTTTGAGGGTGGGGAGTGAAGCCATGGGATTAAGCGGCGAGGGAGTAATTGGTTTCCGTCTTCGTCGTCGTGTCTGTCAGTCTTGTGACGATCTTCGTCTTGAGCGGCAACTTGTGCGCAGCGAGACGGAGAGCCTCTTTTGCTTTGTCGTGGGAGAGACCGTCCATTTCGAAGATCATGGCGCCGCGCTTGAGAACGGTCGAAAAATATTCGAGAGAACCTTTACCGGCGCCCATCGGCACCTCGGCGGCCTTCCGCGTCACCGCCGTGTGCGGGAAAATACGAATCCAGATTTTACCGCCGCGCTGAACGCTGTGCGTCATCGCTTTGCGAGCAGCTTCGATCTGGCGAGCCGTGATTTCACCACCCTCAATGCACTTGAGACCGATCGACCCGAAGGCGAGCGTTGCTCCGCGCTGCGCTTTACCGTGGAATGCTCCGCGGTTGCGATGGGGCTTGCGATAGGTGAGTTTCTTGGGTTCTAACATGGGTGGGTGGAATTACTGCTGCTTTTGGGGAGAGGTGAGAGCGTGCGACTGCATTTGCTGAGCGGTCTTGAACACCATTCCCTTAAAGACGTGCACCTGAACGCCGATCGTGCCGAACTTCGTGATGGCGTGGCGTCGAGCGAACTGAATGTTCGCGCGAAGTGTCTGCAAAGGAATGTTGCCTTCTTTGAATGAGTCCGAACGTGCGATCTCCGCTCCGTTGAGACGACCTGCCAAGGAGATTTTCACGCCGAGTGCGCCACTGGCCATCGCCTTCTCGATCGCTTGCTTGGCAGCTCTGCGATATGGCATGCGGCGTTCGATCTGTTGCTGAATGCTTTCTGCAATGATTTCAGCGTCTGCATCTGGGTTGCGAACTTCTTGAATGTCGACGAGGAACGAACCGCCAAAGCGCTTTTCAAGATCTTTCTTGAGCTCTTCGATTGCGGCTCCTTGCTTGCCGATGATGATGCCCGGCTTGCTCGAACGAATCGTCACCTGTGTCTTCTTGCTGCGTTCAATAAGAATCTCGCTGATGCCCGCATCCTTCAACTTCGTCTTGAGATACCGCTTGATCTTCATGTCTTCGAGGAAGAGCGTGCGGAACATCTTTCCTTCTGCAAACCACGTGGAGGGCCAGGATCGGATGACTCCAGTGCGGAAGCCGTTGGGGTTTACTTTCTGACCCATGGGTTATTGGGAGGAAGAAGAGGATTTCGAGGATATCGAAGACTTCGAGGACTCATCTTTCTTCGACGTCTTCGAGGTCGTTGTAGTCTTCGACGTCCTTTTCGAGGGCTTTCCTTCTACAGGAGCTGCTGCACCTTGTGAAGCTTTTGCGCGAGCTTTCGCGCCTTTCTTGCCACCACCCTTCTTCGGCATCGTGCGCTTTTCATCCGTGAGAAGTCCAAGTGTCAGCGTGATATGTGACATGAATTTGCGCATCGGACGCATGCGGCCGCGAGCCATCGGCACGCCGCGGCGATACCCCATGCCCTGGTTCACGACGAGCGACTGGATCATGAGCTGACCGCGCGATTGCTTGTCGTTGTGCACGGCGTTTGCCGCTGCGGATGCTATGAGCTTTTCGAGGAAACGCGCAGCCTTCTTGTTCGTGCGTGAGAGTTGCGTCAGCGCTTCCTCCACGGTGAGTCCGCGGATCATCGCTGCGACGATATTCGCCTTCTTAGGAGCGATACGGGCCGATTGGAGAGAGGCTTTCATGGGATGAGGGATTATTTAGCGGGAGCTGCTGCGGGAGCGGATGGAGCAATACCGGGAGGCATCATGCCGGGCTTCGCCTCGGCGGCGGCAGCCTTGCCTCCGTGTGCTTTGAACTTCGTGGTCCAGGAAAATTCACCAAGCTTGTGACCAACCATCTGTTCCGTGACGTACACCGGGAGGAATTCTTTTCCGTTGTGGACGGCGAACGTGAATCCAACGAACTCCGGCGGGATGTCGCAATCGCGAGCCCACGTTTTCACGATCTTCTTGTCACCTGCAGCGATCATCTTCTCAACTTTCTTGAGAAGACCTGGATCGATGTAGGGGCCTTTTTTGAGGGAGCGTGACATGGGAGGGAGGGAGGAAGATTACTTCTTCTTATTTTTCTTGGTACGTCGGCGGAGAATGAGCTGGCTCGACTTCAGCTTGCGCTTGCGGGTTTTAACGCCAAGAGCTTTCTTTCCCCACGGCGTCTTCGGACCCTTGAGACCGATCGACGTGTGGCCTTCACCACCACCATGCGGGTGGTCCACAGCGTTCATCGCGGTGCCGAGCACTTGCGGACGACGACCCTTCCAGCGAATGCGGCCTGCTTTTCCGATAACGACGAGGTTGTGATCAGGATTCGAGACGAGACCGATCGTGGCGGAACACTCCTTGCGAATCTTGCGCATCTCACCGCTTGGCAATTCGATGATGGCGAAGTCGCCATCGATGCCGACGAGCGTCGCTGCCGTGCCGGCGGAGCGGACGATCTGACCGCCTTTGCCCGGCTGCATTTCAAGGTTGAACACTTTGTAACCCACCGGGATGTGCTGAAGTTGCATGCGGTTGCCCGTCTTCACTTTCGTGCGAACGCCGGAGACGATCTGATCCCCCGCCACCACTCCCTGCGGAGCAAGGTGGTAGCGCTTCTCACCGTCCGCATATTGGACGAGGAGGAGACGTGACGTGCGATTTGGATCGTATTCGACGGCGACAACCGTTCCGGGGATTCCGGCCTTGTCGATCTGACGGAAGTCGACGATGCGCTGGAGTCTCTTATGGCCACCACCGCGATGACGCACGGACACTTGTCCTTTGCCGTCACGACCCGAAATGCGCTGCTTGCCGTACACGAGGCTCTTCTCCGGTCGCTTCTTGGCGAGGTCAGAGAAGTCCAGCACCGTCATTTGGCGGCGTCCGGGAGTCGTTGGTTTAATCTTCTTGATAGGCATGGGTTAGGAGAGTTTGAGATTCGTAAGGTCGAGTGCTTTGCTCTTCTCGCCGAGCGTGACGATCGCGCGCTTGCTGCGATGACGCTTCGTCATGAAGTTCGATCCGCTGAGCGCGCGAGTCTTCGGGCCGAGCCAGAGCACACGCACACTTACGACTTGAACATCGAAGAGTGCTTCAAGTGCATTTGTCACATCGATCTTCGTCGCGGCTGCGTCGATCTTCAGCGTGTACGTTCTGTGCTGAGCCTTCTGGCGTTCAGCCTTCTCCGTCACGATTTGGCCGGTGATGACGCGTGCGAGGTCCATAGGGTGTTAGGCGGATTTCTTGGCTTTAGGAGCGGCTTTCTTCTTGGTTACTTGTTTCTTGGCTGTCGTCGGCTTCTTCGACGCTTCGGCCTTATCTGCCTTCGCCGTGTCCTTCTTCGTCACGCGCGTCGGGGTGTTCTTCTTTCCAAAGAGTCGGTCAGCTTCCTCGATTGCATCAGAGAGGAAGAGGATGGTGCGTGCGTGGAGAACTGCTTCTGCGTTGAGGTACGCGGCAGGCACAACCGTCACTCCTTGAATGTTGCGAGCGGAGAGAACGAGCGGCTTGTGCGCCGTCTTCGAGACAATGAGCAATGAACGAGCATCTGTGAGAGACATTTTCTTGAGAAGATCAGCGAGCGTCTTCGTCTTCACAGAGTCGCCGTATCCTTCGAGGCCCATGATCGTCCCCTTCTCGGCTTGGACACTGAGGCAGGAACGAAGAGCGGCATGGCGCATCTTCTTCGGCATGTCCTTCGTGAAGTTCTTTGCGTTGCGAGGACCGAATGCCTTACCACCACCACGGAGCGTCGGGCTGCGCACATCGCCGCGGCGAGCGCGACCGGTGTGCTTCTGTTCGAAGAGTTTCTTCGTGGAACCGCTGACTTCACTGCGGGTGAGAACGTGTGCTGGGCTCTGGCGACGTCCGCTCTGCTGGCGCACTACCGCCTGGTGCATGAGGCCCCAGTTCACGGGTTGGCCAAACAAGCTCTCCGGCAGCGTGAACTGCTTTCCTTTCTGGCCGGTTATGGAATACATCTCAATGGTCATGGGAGTTATTTGGCATCGGGAGCGGACTTGCCCCCCGTAGCCTTGGCGGAGGAGGGTTCAAGCGTCAAAAACACGGCGGCGCCGTTTGGTCCTGGGACCGAACCGGCAATGCCGACGAGATTCTTCTTTGAGTCAGACACCACAACCGCGCGATTTTTGAGAGTGATCTTGTCCAAGCCCATGTGTCCGGCCATCGCGCGTCCTTTAAAGATGCGGCCTGGATCCGTACGCATACCGATGGAACCCGGCTCGCGCTTGAAGTGCGATCCGTGAGATCCTGGGCCTCCTCCGAAGTGGAATCGCTTCATGACACCCTGAAAGCCTTTTCCTTTCGAGATACCTTGAACCGACACCATCGCATCGACCGGCAGAGATTCGACCGTCACTGTCTTGCCCGGTTCGAGTCCATCGAGGGAATCAACCTGCCATTCTTTTTGAACTTTGTATCGTGTGAGTTCTTTGCCGTTTCCCGTCTTCCAATTCTTTGGTTCAATGCCAAGAATGACCGCATCGTATCCATCCTTCTCCTTCGTCTTCGTGCGAACGACAATGTTCGGCGTGACTTCGAGATACGTCACAGCAACAGCTTCTCCCGTTGGACGGAAGAAACGAGACATACCGACTTTGCGTGCGATAACACCGATCATAAGAGCTTGGAGGTTCCTCTGGTCTGCTTAGTTCCGAATGGGACGGCAGACTCGAACACAAGTGACCTGTAGCAAGTGCTACGGGGTAACCTTGATGTGGAGTGCGGGGATCCTACGTATACAGCAAACTGCTGTCAACAGGACTGGTCACTTATTGACCTTCTGTAGGAGCTTTTCCATGCCCTTTTTGAAGGTTTCCTCTGCGTAGCCCGTCATGGTAAACGCCTCCTTCCCGTCGGGACCATATATAAGGAAGGTGGGCGTCCCCTTCACGTTGACTCCATCTCCGACCGCTTTTTCATCGAGAACCGCCTGTTGTGCCACCTCCCCTGCCATACAGCGATGAAGTGCGGCGAGGTCGAGATCGTCGACTTCTTGTTCGGCACTGCTAATCCATCCTTTCTCCGAGAAGACACCAAGATCACGCGACATGATGGCATCGAAGAGGGCTCGCGCTTTCGCATCTCCCTGATAGCGGGCACAAATGACGGAACGAGCTGCTTCATCGGCGCGCTTGTGAATGGACGTGAGCGGATAGTGTCGGACCACATAGCGAGCGACTCCCGTGTTGACGTACGTGTCCTTCAGCGACGGCAGAAAACTTTGGTGGAACGCCACGCATGCGGGGCACTCCATGTCGACGAACTCCACGATCGTAATTGGCGCCTTGCTTGATCCCCATGTGAGAGCGGCTTGAGCGAGAGCTGGAGTCGTGACGGTCTGTGCTTGTTCCACACGTTTTTTCTGTGCCAATTGTCGCTTCTCGCGTCTCGCTGCACGAACGTCATACTTCGTCGTAACGGACGTTGTAGGAACTCGCCATGCATCAGCTACCGGAGCAGCGATGACAAGGAGAGAGACGAAGATGGCAACAGCCGTGAAAGTTCGCATGCACCAATCCTACCCCTTCAGAGGACGATACGGTATTCTGAACCGCGATGGATGACGTTCGTCTTCAGAAGGCCAAAGCTCTCCGCGCAGCAGGTCGCAATCCGTATGCGGCGCGTTTCGACCGTTCGCATGAGTTGACAGAAGCAAAAGAGAAGAAAGATGGAACGAAAGTGAACATTGCCGGACGCGTCGTCCTCCTGCGCGACATGGGGAAAATGACCTTTGCGACACTCCAAGATCAATCTGGTCGCTTGCAGATCGCGCTCAAAATTGAAGATGTCGGAGAGGCTCCCTACAAGGAGTTCCTCGGCCTGGTGGATCTTGGCGATTTTATCGGGGTCGAAGGTGAACGTTTCGCAACACAGAAAGGTGAGCCGACAGTCGCAGTGAAGAAGTGGACGATGCTCACGAAAGCGCTGCGCCAGCCACCCGAAAAATGGCATGGGATAGCGGATCGTGAGACGGCGTATCGACACAGATATTTGGACACGATGAGCAATCGCGAGAGCTTGGAACGATTCCTCCTCCGCTCACGCATCATCCGTGCCATGCGCGAGTTTTACTGGGAGAATAATTTCATCGAAGTGGAACTTCCGGTGCTTGTGAACTCAGCCTCCGGTGCACTCGCCACTCCGTTCACCACACACCACGACGCATTGGATCTGGATGTGTACCTGCGCATCGCGTTGGAGACACATCAGAAGGAATGTTTGGTTGGTGGATTCGACCGCACGTTCGCAATTGGTCCCGTGTTTCGTAACGAAGGAATGGATCCGTCGCACCTGCAGGAATTTACGATGTGCGAGCACTACAGCGCATATTGGGATTACCACGACAACATGAAATTTACCGAGGAGTTGGTGCAATCGATTTTGAAGGGCGCGCTTGGCACAACGAAGGTCACGATCCCCGATCGTGAGGGAAAGAAGCATACCGTCGATTTTGGCAAGAAATGGCCAATATTGACGCTACGCGAGGCGGTGCTGCAGGGCTGCGGCATCGACTATGACGAATGCAAAACTGCAGACGATCTGCGCGCTGCGATGAAGCAAAAGAAGATCACCTTGGATCTTGATGTATCGAAGCTCGCACGCGGGAACTTGATCGACCAGCTCTACAAGAAAGTGTCGCGCCCATCGATCGTCGAACCAACGTTCATCACGAATCATCCACTCGACCTGTCCCCTCTCGCCCGCGTCAACGACGAAAATCCCGCGATTGTTGATCGCTTCCAACTTGTCGTCAGCGGATGGGAAATTGTGAACGCCTACAGCGAGCTTGTGGATCCGGTGGATCAAGCGGCGCGCTTCGATCAGCAGGCAAGCGCAAAGCAGAAAGGCGACAAGGACGCTCACATGAAAGACGATGAATTCGTGACTGCACTCGAATACGGGTGTCCGCCATGTTCTGGCTGGGGCATGGGCGTCGATCGCTTCGTGACGCTCCTCACACAGCAAGAGAACCTGCGCGATGTTGTCCTGTTCCCGATCATGAAGCCAGTAAAAGCTATAAGCTCTGAGCGATCAGCTATGAGCAAGAATGAGAAAAATACTCAAAGCTTACAGCTTACAGCTCAAAGCTCCGATCATCTGCTGCCGGAGCACTCGAAATACGGCCATCTCCTAGAAGGTGCGCACAATCTTATTGAGACGCACGCCGTACAGACAAAGGCTCACCTCATCGCGACGGGTGCAGCAATGGAAGCATTAGCTCCGCGATTCAGCGGCGATCCTGCAACGTGGAAAGTCGCCGGCATGCTGCATGACCTCGACTGGGACAACCTCGGCAAAGACTGGGAGAAACACTGCGGCTCGACACTGGAAGAGATGCTCAAGACCATCAAAGCTCCGGAAGAGCTTTTGGGCGATATTCGCGCTCACTATCAGTCCTTGTATGGCGAGAAGTACCCCTTGAATTCTTCGCTACGCAAAGCCCTCTACTGCGTTGACGAACTGACGGGTTTCATCATTGCGGTCACCTACGTTCGCCCCTCAAAGAAGATTGCAGACGTCGAAGTGTCGAGCGTGAAGAAGAAGCTGAAAGACAAAGGCTTCGCGGCACAGGTTGATCGTGCACAGATCGGAAAGTGTGAAGAACTCCTCGGCATTCCGCTCGACGAGATGATCGGCATTGTCCTTGAGGCGATGAAGAAGGTTTCAAACCAGCTAGGCCTCTAGGGTGTGCGTTCTCCCTCTCCCCAGGGGAGAGGGTTGGGGTGAGGGGTATGACAAATATTCCCGAATTTTTTCGAAGACAACATCCGGTTTTTTGAGAACTTCTGTATGGCCGATACGAAGTACGCGAAAGCCCCATGAATGTAAGTACTCATCTCGCTTTTTGTCGTATTGTTCTGCGCCGGGCTGCCAATGGGAATCCCCATCAACTTCAATAACGAGATTAATTGCTACGCAGAGGAAATCGACAATGTACGGCCCGACCGGGACCTGTCGCCGAAATTTACAACCGTGATATTTACGTGACCGAATAAGCTTCCACACAACTCGCTCCGCCTGCGTCTGGAGACGACGAAGACTCCTTGCTTGTCCTGTTTTGTGCCGCCGAATCGGGTCTAATTGCGAAAACATGCTCCCACCATATGGATGAATCGGACCCCTCACCCTTTCCCTCTCCCTCAGGGAGAGGGGAAATGTCAGCCCACTGCGAAAAATAGCGTTCTTCCGTTGTGAAGAACTAGCGTCTTTGACCTAGCTCAAAGACGAAGTGAACAAATGCAGTTCCTATTTCTTCTTCCCAAATCTTCTTCTCACCCACGCATACCCCGCAGCTCCACCCGCGGCCATGAGTGCGATGGCGGCCGGGCCGGTGTCACCGACTGGAGCGTGTGTCGGCGGACGAGGACGGACGATGTCCCCGAAAGGAGGTGCAACGGTTCCACCCACTCCCGTCGTCTGCGAACCAGGCTGGAATGGCACTTCGACCAAGGAATCCGGCGGCAATACGATGCCGCCTGCTTCGGCCTGACAGAGACTGTTGCAACCATCGCCCGGCATTGTGTTGCCGTCGTCACATGCTTCAAGCGGCCGGTCGACGACGCTGTCGCCACAACGTCCGCGCGAGCAGTCAGGGCGGCATGCGGCATTCGGCTCAGCGGAATTGCGCGCGCCAAGGTCACACGCTTCGCCCGGCTCCAATGTACCGTTGCCGCAGAAGTTCGGCGTATAGGCGAGTTCTTCCGGCGTTTCACACTTGCCGCTCACGCAGGCGCTCGCACCAGGACACTGATCGTCCGTGACGCAGCGGCTGCACACGGCATTCACGCAGGATCCCGTGTCGCACTGGAAGTCGTACGCGCAGCGCTGGTTCGGACCAAGGAGACAAGCATTGCTGCAGACATCGCTGTCGTTCAAGTTGCCGTCATCGCACTGCTCTCCTGCGTCCACGCGGCCGTTGCCGCAGTCCGGCGGGGTCGTTTCACACTGGGCCGCGATACAGCGGTGGTTGCTCGGACATTCGCTGTCGACATTACAGGGTTGGCACGTACCGCTGCGGCAAATGCGGCTCTCACATTGTGCGATCGACGTGCATTCGACGTCCGGATTGCGGCGGCAGTTGTTGCTGCAGTCGTCCGTGTCGACGCGGTTGTTGTCGTCGCATGATTCACCGCGTTCCACGACGCCGTTGCCGCAGACGGGCGGCGTGACTGTTCCCGTGTTGCCACCGAACGTACCGCCAATGTTGCCGGTTGTTCCGATCATGCCGTTGTTACCGGTAGTGCCGGTTGTTCCGAAATTCCCGTTGCAATTCGGGATGTCGCTGCAAAGCCCGCTGATGCACTGCTGACAGTTCAAACAGTCGAGGTTATTGAAGCACGCGCGAGTGGATGACTGGCTCTGTGACGATCGGCTGGAATCAGGGCGAATGGAGCTGTTTGCGAAGGCGGATGTTCTCTGTGACGACACAAGTGAGGAACGGAGCGACGACGCTGCGCCGCCAGAGGACTTATTCGATGATGCAAGAGTGCCGCCGGAAGACTTGCCCGACGAAACCGACGATCCCTTGCTGGATGAAACAGAGGAAGCGCGCGATGAGGAAATAGACGATACGCGCGAAGATGAGACAGAGGATGCACGGCTGGAAGAAGCGGACGAGATGCGGCTCGATGAGAGAGAAGCCGAGCGGCCAGACGAGAACGAAGCGCTACGCACAGACGAAGAGGAGGTTTCACGGACACATTGCGCCGAACATCCATCGCCGTTGCGGGCATTACCATCGTCACACTCTTCCAAGCGAGCAATGCCGGGCACGCTCGACACGGACGCGTTGCTGCGCGCCGAAGACGCGGGTGGCGCCGGACAGTCCTTCGGACAGTTCGTGCTGTTCTCACTCGCATCACAGATCTTATTGCCACACGTCGTGACGCCTCCACAGTCGACCGCACAAGTAGTGGGTGTCTCGGTTCCGTTGCAGAGCGTATCGCCGCACGCAGGTGGGATAGGCGGAGAAGAGCCTTCTGCCCCGGATTGGTTTGCAATCGACACGTTCACGACGCCGTCACCACACTGCGCATTGCGGCAGAGCGTGGTGCACGCATCGCGATCCGTCGTGTTGCCGTCGTCGCATTGTTCCCCAGATTGCACGATCCTGTCGCCGCAGCGCGGACCAGAGGACCTCTGTGATGTTCCGCCGCCCGCCGTGGTGCCTCCTGGTCCACCATTGCCGCCAGCCGCACCGGCGCCATCTGCACCGCCTCCCGCGCCTGCCGCCTGTCCACCTCCTCCTCCACCTTGCTGCTGTTGCTGACCTGCAACTGGAGGAGCACCACCTGCCAGGTTCTGAGGCGGTAAGCAGCGATACATGCCACCGAGTCTTCTGCCAGAAATGCGAATTTGCCCGGCGTCCGTCATGGCTCCAAGCGTCACTGGCATCGCACATTCGAATCCCGAACAACAATCGGGGAGATGGCAAAACGCAGTAGGCTCACATATGCCCGTTGCGAGGTGTGTTTCGCATCGCAATTGAAGCCTCGCTCCCGAATCCAACACGAACATCACACCGCCGATCTCACGCGATATACCTCTGTTCGTTTCAACCACCGTCCCCGGCACGGTTGTTTCCTTCGGTCTATCTACAATTGGCAACGCACTTGTAACTTCGGCTTCAAAGGCTGGATCGATTTTCTCTCCAGCATTGAGATCAAAATAATTCCAGTTGGAACAGACCTTGCATCCTTTCTCCGGATCGCAGGGCGTTGCCCATGTCGTATCCGTGAAACATCCTCCGCCACCCGCAGCTGGCATAAAACAATCCTCATTCTTGCTGCATTCCGCGCGTATATTCGTAGCCTCGTCTTTCTTCCCTTGAAGCGTAAGATTTTTCTTCGGTCCATAGAGTTCGCAGAGTTCGCCTGATTCCTTCTGGCGTTTAAATCCAGGAGGTGCGCCGGGTATGACATCCGCAAGGAGATTTGCGGCAAGGAGATTCGCCTCTGGAAATAATGCGTCAATAATGTCACCAATAGGAGCATCTGGAGCGGCGGGATCACCTGCTCCTGCACCTCCAGCTGCAGGGGGATCACCTGCTCCTGCACCTCCAGCTGCAGGGGGATCAGGCGCTCCCCCTCCACCCAGAGCTGGAAAAGCAGGCCCAAATCCACCGGGCCCGGCTGCTTCAACATATTTATCCGTCACATCGACAAACAAATTCGAGATATTGGACGTCGGCGTGCACTTTTGATTGGGTCCCGCCAATTTCTTCGCTTCGACATCGGCTTCTTCCCCCGCCGGACACTTCGGTGCTCTCGGTATCATTTGCATCTGACCATTTGCACCCACGACGAAATTTGCCGGCTGACCGTCCGGCCCCATTCCTTCAACTATCACCACCCCGGCGCCACCCGCTCCCGCTCCAGGCTGAGGCACTCCGGGCAATCCTAAAGCCGGCTGCGCCGCTAAAAGATTCGCCTCAGTGCGAAAGGGCTGCCCCGCCTCCGTGGGCAGGGCTGCTGATGGCGTGCCGCTATCGGCACCCTGAACATTCTCCGGTTCGCCTGGAACAATCGTTTCAGCCGTCAAACCCGGCGTGTCCTTACCTTGCATGAAGAGACAGGAATTGAGCGTGATTTTCGGCAGCGCACTAGTACCTTCTCCTTCAAATACCATACAACCGCGTGGATCGCTGCAATTCGGTCCCGCCTGCCGGACCCATTGATCACAACCTGGGAGCGGATACTCACAGTCGAAGCGTGTGCGGTCTCCCGTAGGAAGCGCCGAACACTTGGCGATTCGGCACTCACTGGCACTCACTTTGATGCAATTGCTCTCCGCCATTTTCTGCGCCCATGCAGCAGAGAATTTCGTGTAGTACAAATCTGTAGGCGCCTCGGCGCCCGCAATGCCCAGCGGGATATTCACTAACGTTCCAGGAGGGAGACCTTCGCGACGACCAATGCTCACTGCAAAGGGATCCTCAGTATTAGGATCGCCGTTGTCGCACGCTTCACCGGTTTCAACGACGCCGTTCCCGCATCCGACACACTTCTCCTTACATTCGTCTGCTGTGCGATACAGCGTTCCCGGCGTGCTGTCGGCGGCTGCGACTGCATTCTGACTTTCACTGTAGGACGGCTGTGGTGATGTTCCGCTATTGACGCACTGGTGCGCCGGCATCGCCGTTCCGCAGCTGACGATCTTTCCTGCGACGGATCCTCCAACAGTGCAGCAGAACGACTTCGGTGCTTGAAGACCGACGATGATGGCCGCCTTTTGGGCGCACTTATTGTCACATTTGGGATCTTTCGTGGCCGCTGGATTTCCACAAGAACCATCGGTGTTGTTTGGCGTGGTTGATTCTTCACACTTGCCACTCTTGCACTCGTAACACTTCTTTTCTTCACATTTGCCGGCGCATTTTGAATCCGTGGTGGCATTTGGATTTCCACAGGAACCATCGGTGTTGTTTGGCGTGGTTGATTCTTCACACTTCCCATCCTTACATTCGTAACATTTTTTTGGGGCCGCACATTGTCCACCACATTTCGAATCAGTGCTGGCACCGCCATCACATTGTCCTTTGACAGGATCGTACGTCGCGCCTGTAGAGACTTCACATTTACCATCCTTACATTCGTAACACTTGGGCATCTCTCCGCACTTGTTATCGCAGGAGCTGTTCGTTGAGGCGTTGGGATTACCGCATGAACCATCAGTGTTATTGGGAGTCGTGGATTTCACGCACGTGCTTCCTTGGCACTCGTAACACACTTTGGGCTCAGAACACTTACCAGCGCATGTGGGATCTTTCGTAGCCGCTGGATTTCCACATGAGCCATCTGTGTTGTTCGGTGTCGTGGATGCAACACAGGTGCTGCCTTGGCATTCGTAGCAAGTGTTGTTCGCTGCACGGATGATGGATTCAGCAACACCGACACACGAGGTGGGGGTGGGGCTGGCAGTACTTTCACTTGGTGATCCAGGTGCTGATTGACTTGCATAGATGTCTCCACAGGCAATGGGCGTGCCGCATTTTTTCAGTTCGGCCTCGCACTGGGTGCTTGTCGGATCGGAGCCACATGCAGCCTGCACGTTTGTGTCGGATGTTTCGTACGCTGTAAATGCGTCTTTCGACGCCTGACTGCCCGGATTCTGTTTTTCTATCGCAAGATAGGCTTTAAAGAGTCTTTCCGATTCAATGAGACAACAATAAACTTTTGACTGAGCAGTGGCAGGAGTGCCGTCCTCTGATGACGGAAGCTTGGTGTAATTACACTTACACACAGATTTTGTAACATCATTTCCTTCTGGATCTTTAATAACGATATCTGTGCAATCAGCAGCGACAATGCCTCCGGGAGTTGTTGGAGCTGTCGAGGGAGAATCCGCTTGTGACGGAGCTTGCGGCGTCTCTTGCGCCAACAAAAAGCTTTGAAGCTGCGTTGCGATCGTCGGGGCCACTACAACAACCGCCACTGCGAGAGCAATGAAGGAGAGGGCGCGAACGATCGTTGAACGTTGCGGCATTGTTGGCTCGCAGACTATCAGAACGGCTCCGAACACACAGAGGAGAGGTCTTGCAATGCCATATAACTGTGTCGCTCTATATGTTGATGAATGTAACGCTGCGTCTGGGGCTCCACTGTCAAGAAGTTCCCGTGGTGTCGACTGCACGCTTTGCGTACGCTGGCCGCCATGGATACACCACAGCAGAACTCAAGCGGACGCACGATCCTTCTCGTCGTCATCGTCCTCGCCATCCTCGGCGCAGGCGGATACTTCCTCTATCAGTGGTTGCAGAATCCGGCGGCAACGACCGGCGAGCTCGACGAAACTGTCGAAGCACCGGAGATCACCTCGCTCTCACAAGTTGCGGCTTACACTGGCGGAAAACCGCTCCCCTCTCCTTCCGACAAATTGTTCCCGCCGTTCAACGAACACGATCACATTCGCGGCGAAGCGGCGGCTGATTTATCGATCGTGGAGTACAGCAACTTCGGCAACCCATACGCAGCGTTACTCCACACTGAATTGCAGAAAATCGTGAGCGAAAATCCGGGCACGGTGAACTGGGTCTACCGTCATTATTCGGTCGGACCGCAGGACCTTCTTCCATCCAAAGCTGCAGAGTGCGTCTACTTTGGGGAAGGCCATCCTGGTTTCTGGACGTACTTCGATTCGACGTTCTCCATCCGCCAGCCGACGGCTGACCTGCTTGCAACAGACGCAATGGCAGCGGGCGCAGATCGAACTCAGTACACGAAGTGCATGGATGAGAACTGGACGCAGGATCGTGCAATCACCGACGCGCAGAACGCGAGCATCGATCTTGGCATAGACGTCGCTCCAACGTACGTCTTCTTCCGCAAGAGCGACGCGCAAGTGCGCATCGTCGAAGGACTCAACACTGCGGAATATATGCGGGCGGTGGTGGCTGATATGCAGTAAGTCATTCACTGAGGCGAGTGCCCCTCTCCCGGTTGCGACCGGCCTCTCCCTTTGGGAGAGGCGAATGCGCACTCGCTTTTTAGTTCCCTCTCCCCTTGGGAGAGGGTGGCTCCGCAGAGCCAGGAGAGGGGCCGTCCCGCAGGACGGGCTCATGTCATCTCCCGATCGGACAGTACTGTCCCGTGCAGTACGCGCGGCAGCACTGTTCAGGTGACCCCAGAGTCTTATCCTGTCGACAGAGGTGATTCGGATCGTCGATACAGGATTTTGCGCATCTGGCAGCCACTTGTATGAGGTCCTTTCCTGCGTTCATGGACCGACAGACGCAGCCGCTCACGCATGAGACGCCGAGCCGTTTCTCCGTGCAGACCTGCTCACAACGCGTGATGCGCTCGGTCGCGTTGGCGGCCGTCACCTGCGGGACGACGGTGCAGCTCCCCTTCTCTCCGTCGATGCGATCGCCCACGCAGCGCTCGTCATTCATGTTCGGATCAAAGTCTCCCTCTGGTGCTCGCAGGAACTGCGCAACGAAGGGGCCGAGTTCCGCGGCCGAGAGAGATTCAGTCGCATCTCCATCGGTGTTGCATGCACCATCCGCTTTATCCGTGTATCCATCGCCGTCATTATCGATGCCGTCGGAACACTGGGAGTAGCGACACGTGGAGAGACAGAAACGCTGCGCACCTTGAACATTCGTGAGTCCCGGCTCGCACGTTTCGGGCGACTGCACGAGTTTGTCGCCACACACAGTAGGCGCAGTCGGTTGCGTCGGTGCGCGAAAGCCGATGACAATACTGACGGGCCGAGTTGTCACGACAGGTGGAGGAGGCGGAGTGGGCGGCAAACTGCACTGTGCCGTTGCGCGGCATGTACCGCCTGCGTTGATTCCAAGGAATTTTATGACGGTGCCAAAGGCTGATGGCTCCCACATACAACCGGATGCAACGCCGCACGCTTCGTAGGACAAATTCGTGCAGGTGCTGCAGCAACTCGTGCACTGTGCGCCGGGCTTCCAGGAATTCGGAGTGGTGCATGAAGCACCCTGCTTGGAAGCGTCACACAGTCCTTCTTTCGTGCAGCAGACGCCATTGGTGACGGGGCAGGAAATCGTGATGGAATCGTTGTCGCTGGCCAGAAGCGCACTTCCCTGCGTGAGCGATGCATCGGCAATGCGATTGCCGTTCGGAGAACAAATGAGCGCGAGCGCCGCGGCTTGAATGGGAATCTGAATGTCTTTCGGCTCGACCGTCGCAACGATCGGACATGCAATGTTCAATGCATTGCCGAGACCGGGACTCGTGGCGGTACACGTGGTTCCTGCGAGAAGTTGAATAGTCTTCGGTCCACTTGTTTTCACGTCAGCTGGTGTCACAAGAGTCGGACCGTTTTGCACCGCGACGAAGTCTGGAAGAACAAGCAGCAAATTGCGAATGGCCGGGTTTGGGGTTGGATCGCCTCCCAATTTTACCGTGAGCAAAAGATCAAACGACGTCTGAACACTGTCGACCGTGATCGGCGTGGTCGGGACTTGGAGCGAGAGCGTACTTGGCTTGGCGGTCGGTTTGGGGGGTTGAGATGGAGTGCCACATTCAGCATTGCACGTTGCCGCATCGGTATATCCTTTCAATTCTGTGGCAAGTTTATTCGATGGGCAGTAACCATTTTCGATAGTTACAAGCGAACAACTCGTAGCATTCTTCGCGCAGCAGTAACGTTTAGGGGGGCATGCCATATTGCATGCTGCCTGTGTCAAATATCCTGTATCACTCGTCTCATACATGTGCCCCGAACAGAATTTCTGATCATAGGAATCGTTGGGAAGTGGATCCACCAAAGTCGTAAGCGTGCAACTCTGCGTGTCTTTTGCACAACAGTAACGACGATCGGGAGCAGGAGGGGGGGCGGCACATTCGGCGTCGCATGCCGTCTGGCTTGTGTATCCTCTGGAGTCAGTTCCCTCTTTCTTTGGATTACAAACACCCCACTCGCCCATCGTTTCGAGTGTGCATTTATTGGCATCTTTGAGACAGCAATAACGTTGTGGAGGGCACTCGTTATTGCATGCTGCTTCCGTTGCATATCCATGCATTTGGGTTAATTTGTTGTAACTAGAGCAACGTCCTGAGTCGACCACTGATACCTGTTGGCAACTCTGTGCATTCACTGCACAGCAGTAACGTTGAGGGGCACATTCGGCGTCGCATGCCGACTGCGTGTCATATCCATAATAATTAGACTGCATGCGATAATTATCGCCACAATCGTCCGATCCTGCAGGCATTTTCTGACAACTCAGTACTCCTTTAAGGCAGCAGAATTTGTCTTTTGGAGGCGGCGGAGGCTTCACGCAAAGACCTTTGCAGTCGCTTTCAACATACGACACGGTGCTCGTGCAAGAGGCGCCTGCAGTTTTTTGGATGCACTGATAGGTGGAAGCGGCGCAGCAGTACGTCGTGGGTGTCGTGCCGTTGCATGTCACATAGAGTTTGGCATTCGCTGTTTCTGCAACTTGCAGAATTTCGCTTCCAGACGGCAGATGTTGGAACGATGCTTGGTTGTAGAGCGTTTGCGGTGGGTTGCAGACTTGGTAGTTATTCACTCTTCCCTTATACGTCATTGTGACGCTTTGGCCGGGGCTCGTCGGAAATCCTCCCGTACATTCCACACGTACTTGTGGGATTGCATCGGGTGATTTTTTCACGCTACAGGGGCCAACGCTTCCGAGCGAGAACGTTGTACCGGCGGCAGATACGTCACCAGGGCCATACTCCGTGCCATCCGGCGCGATGAAGTACATTCCTTGCGGCAACGTGTCGAAGAAGATGAAGGACGTCGCACCGAGAGAGCGTCTCTTGAGCGTGACGTTGTACGTCACCGTGTCGCCGGGCTTTGCGGTTTCAGGACTGACGGTTTTCTGCACGTCCCATCCACAGTTGAGTCCGCGCTCGTCGGTGTCGGACGCAAGTGTTTTGACCGGACTTCCGCGCCACTCGATCGTTGCGCTGGATGAAAGTGACAATGGGCACAAATCACTCGTTTTCGACAAGGTAATGAGAGAATCAATGTCCAACGTGTGAGACAAAGTAAACGTTGGGAGTGTGCATTCCAACACTTGTTGATTGCCATTAAACGTCGACAGGCATCCTTGTGGAGTAGACGACGCAACCGTTCCTTTCGGCATCAACAATTTTACGACAGCCTTCGGACATGTTTCGTTTGGAACATACGGTCTGCCCGCGATGTCTGTGATTTCGATACGGTACGGGATTTTCTCATTCGGCTGGAATGGCTCTTTTGCAATGCCGGCACCAGCACGAATCGTCATGTTCACGCGCCACGTATCGTTGCTGCGATCCTCACACATATCTCCACATATCTGTTCTGCAGTTCCATTGATGCAACTGCGACCGTCAAGCCACCGTCCATTTTTCTGCGCGCAGCTTGAAGGCGTGGTTGTTGGATCGTTGCGTGAATCATCGCATCGCACTGGTGTAGATTCCGTTCTCGTGCAGCACACACCGGGACAGAGCACATCGATGCCGGGAGCCTCGGCAATGTTGTTCTGACTGTTCGTGTCGTACGTATTGGCGACGATAATCGTTGCTATGTTATTACTGTAGGACGTCGCAACACCCAACTGACAGACCAGCGGCGGGCGGACTTTCATCTGGAATAGGAACACCGTGCTGCCGGGAGCGAGTGCTGAAATCGGACAGTTAATACTTTGTCCTGCAGTCGTACAGCCAGGGGGAATCAACGACACTTCCAGCTCTGGCGGGAACGAATCGATAATGGTCACAGGTACCGCACTCTGGTTCGTGTTCGTGACGGTCACGGTGTACGTCACGATCTCACCTGGTTTCTTCGTCATGCGCACTCCCGCAGTCGCTCCATTCAGCGTCTTCGTCACGGAAACATCCTTCGGCGCCACGGATGACGAGGCGGCGCTTGAGGCCACTTCACCGCACGCACTTCCGCATGCAGCGGCCGTTGTCGATGTTCCGCCCAGCTCTGTACATTCATACTTGCTGATGACTTTGCATGAGTTATTCGAAGCAATACAGCAAGCAGTGAACTTATCCAGCTCCTGACAATGAGCTTTTGTGCACTGCATTTTCTCTTCAAAGAACGTCTGTGTCACGGTGCGTATTACGGGGTTCGCGAACGAATCCTTATCCGGAAACGACGTACCCATAAACGCATCGCATGCTGCCTTGGTGGCTGCTGTTTTACAGCTCCATTGCCTATAGGACATGCCCGTCGTATAGAGCACGCAGCAGCTGTTGGCCGTTGCTGGAACAGAAGAATTGTATGAGGAGCCCTGAGAAGATGACGCAGGCGGCGACATGCAGTACGCATTGAAGTCAGCCGTATCCATATCGTTCGAGGTGTTCGGATCGGCGATGTCGGAGAGGACCGTCGCCCTCGACGTCACCATGCATGAATCGGTCGCGGAGCGCGGCTTGAGCGTGAAACGAATGGTCAGCTCAACAATGATATCGGGGGTGATCGTGCCGAGATCACACGAGAGACCTTGAGCACCCAGCTGGCAACCTCCGTCGTCACTGACGTAGGTGAGTTGCGACGGCACGTTCACGACGAGGTGTGCGCCGAATGCAGGAACATCGGAGAGGTTGTTGACAATGACGACAGTTTCAACGACTCCTTGCGGGGCAACAGGCAGTTCCGACGTCACGTCGTAGGTGACGTCCAGATCCGCACCTTGTCGCACGCAGGCCGAAGCACTGCAGGCGGAGGGTTCAATGTCCGGCCGCCAAATCCCCCACTCTGTCGTGGTGCCCGGCTGATGACAGTAGCCCCAGCTGTTCGTGTATCCCGTCCGCAGTTCGCAACTGAGCGGCGTCCACGCGCCGTCGAGCCCGGTGGTCGATCGATTGTACACGCAGCAGGGCGTTGCAGCGGCGCAGGCGCTTGTCGCGACACAGGATCCGCCGAAGAGATCCCCGAAAATTCCGAGGAGATTTGGGTTGTACTCACATCCTCTGAATTGGTTCTCACATTGTGTTTCGGACGTGGCAAGCGCGCAGTTGGAGCATGTTTCAGGTTTGCATTCGTAGGTGCAGCCATCGCCGGATGCGGTGTTTCCATCGTCACATTGTTCGCTCGCAGCGACGTTCACGTGTCCATCGCCGCAGCTCACATTCGTACAATCGTTGTCGCATGTCGTCGTGTCGTCGGGATTGCCGGGGTCACACTGCTCACCGGAATCGATCGTCCCGTTGCCGCACAGTTGCGGCGGAGTCGGAGGCGTGGTTGGAGTTCCCGGCTTCGTTGGAGGACACAGATCAACCGCGCACTGCACAGTATTATTATCACCCATCCAGTGTGTCAGGCCTCCCCCTTGCTCAGCACACGCCTCCTGTGTCACGTTCTGGCAGCCGTTGTACGCACCGTTTTGAGTGTAGTTGCAACATGCTCCACTATTCGCAGGTGACGACTCAGAACCGATAATAAGAGCTTCAAGCGAAATTTCTGGCTGCTGCATCGTGACAACGAACAGCCCGAACGCAGAGGCAGCGAGGAAGCCGAGGAGGTATCGCTGGAACATTGTTAGGAAGGAGAGGAGGTCTTGCGGAAACGTCGGCGAATCCATGCCACGCCTGCAGCGCCACCCGCGGCTAAGCCAACCACAAGCGCGGGGCCGGTGTCCGGAAGATCGTCGCCCGAACCGTGGACAGTATCTTCTGTCGGATGTGCGGGTGTGAATGGCAGTTCCACAATGATGGTTGCGGCAACGTCAGTAAAGCCTTCATTCCCGACGGTGCAGAGCGGCGTGCACCCGTCGTTGCCGAGTGCGTTATTGTCGTCACACGCCTCCCCTGCTTCCGGCAATCCGTTGCCGCACACATTCGGCAGGAGCGACATTTGCGCATCCGTGAGACATTGTCCGAGGGCGCACCGCAATCCCGACGGACAGGCGCTGTTGTCGGCACATGGCGCGCACACCCCGTTTGTGCAGACGTTGCTCTGACATTGAGAAGGATGCGTACATGCGACATTGAATCCGAAGCGACATGACATCGTGCAACCGTCTTGATCGTCACGATTCATGTCATCGCAGGCCTCGCCGGGTTCGACGACGCCGTTGCCGCATGCATTGCCTTCGAGAAGACATCGCCCCTCGCTGCAACGGAGACCCGATCCACACTGTGACGCTCCGCCGCACGGTTGGCAGCTGCCGCCGTCACAGAGCTTGGAATCGCACTCTGCTCCGGCCGCGCACGCGTGGCCGAGCCCAAACGCGCATCCAACCGTACATCCATCGTTGTCCTCTCCATTGCCGTCATCGCAGACTTCGCCGGACTCAATTGTTCCGTTACCGCATAAAGGAAGTGCGCCTCGGCAGTGACCGTCAACACAGAACCCGTTTGGACACTGCAAACTCGACGTGCATCGGTTGCATGCGCCCCCTTCACAGAGCAAGCCATCGGGACAGGCATGCGCTGCATCACAACGGAGCATGCAGGTCGGCGAACATGCATCACCCGCAATGGTGTTGCCGTCATCACATTGTTCTTCGGCATCAATGCGTCCGTCACCGCAGAGCCCCGCCGGGCAGACGCCGTGCACAGGACAGGAGCGACCGTCTGGGCAGAGTGTGCCGATGAGACAGCGTATACGGCAGGCATTCGTGCACGTGTCCGTGTCGCTGTTGTTTCTATCGTCACATGACTCGCCTGCGTCGACGACGCCGTTGCCGCAGAGATCGATGCACACACCGTTGCTTTCATCACAGACGCCGGACGAACACTGTGCATCGTTGGCGCAGCGAATTTCACATCGATTCGAACACGCATCATTGTTGGACAGATTATCGTCATCACATTGCTCTCCCGGATCCAATCGGCCATTGCCACACGGAGCCACACAGGTCATGGACGTGAAATCACATTCTCCAGAGGGGCAATCGCTGTGGGCCGAACAGGCCAGTTTGCAGTTATTACGACATTCATCCGTATCGACGAGATCCCCATCATCGCACTGTTCGAGGTACGTATTCACCTGGCTATCACCGCAGTACGGCGCGCTGCATACACCGGTGGCTTCGTTGCAAATCCCAGACGTGCAATCGTCGTCGCTGTCACATCGGACTCGGCATGCGTTGTTGCACGCATCGCTGTCTATTTGATTGCCGTCATCGCATTGCTCACCAAGCGCACCACTCATCACGCCGTCACCACATGTACCTGCAGCTTGTGATACATGGCATGTGGCGTCACAGAGATCGTTGCCCGACGGGAGCCCGCTGTCGCATGCTTCGCCGGCGTCGATGACGCCGTTCCCGCACAGTTGAATCGGACAGGTGCCATTCACCAAGCATGTCTGTCCATCAGCGCAGATCTCTCCTTGCTCACATGTACGTGCACAGAACGTGACACGATCAATCGTTCCAGCTGGGCAACCTTCATCATCTTTCCCCACGAGCATTTCCATCGGTGGAAGCGTCGTGATGACTTGCGCGGTAAGCCCTGGATTCTCCAGCGAGAGAAGATACAGGTAACATCCGGGGTCGTCCTCATCCGAGAGTCCATCGCCGTCGTTGTCGAGCCCGTCGGCACACGCGGGACGAACGCACTGTGGTTTACAGAACATTTCTTTCATCTTATCGGGCAGCCATGAACGGTTATTCGGACCATCGTCACATTGCTCACCGAGGTCGACGAGATTATTGCCGCAGAGTGTCGGCGGACAAATGCCATTCGCAGGACAAAGCTGACCATCGGGGCAGAGCAAGCCGGGAGTGCACCGCGCTTCACACTCGTTGGAACATTGATCGACGTCTATCTCGTTTCCATCGTCACACGCTTCCCCGACGTTGACGACGCCGTTGCCACAGAGCAGAGGAAGGCATATGCCATTGAGTGGGCACACTTGGCCATCGGGACAAATCTGACCGGGAGTGCACGGACGGAAGCGGCAATTCTGCAAACAGGTGTCATTCGCCGTCGGATTGCCGTCATCGCACTGTTCGCCTGCATCAACTGTTCCGTTTCCGCAGAGATCGGGACAAATGCCGCTTGCCGGACACGCCTGGCCATCGGGACAGAGCTGACCTGGCGTGCAGTTTCGCTCACGACACGTGAGGGTGCATTGGTCGGTGTCGATGAGATTGCCATCGTCGCAATCCTCACCCGCATCGACGACGCCGTTGCCGCAGAGGACCGGGCAAATGCCGCTGGAGGGACACGCCTGACCGTCGGGACAGAGCTGGCCGGGAACACAGCGTTGTTCGCAGCGATTGGTACACGCATCTGTATCGTCCGTGTTCGCGTCGTCGCACGCTTCACCGGGAATCACACACGGCATGATTGCAACGGACTCGCACGCGAGGCGGCCGTTCTGGGACAGAATGATGGTCAGTGCGGGACCGCCGTCCGGCCGCACGATGGAGAGATCGTCGATTCCATCGCGATTGAGATCGCCCGCCACCATGCTCCGACTGGCAAACTGCTGGGAAGATCCGGCCTGAGCGCCCGGCGCCTTGCCGATCATTCCGACGCGCACGGGTGCGGAGAAGCCGCCGTCTGCATCCCCGGTTGTGCTGAACACTTCGTCATAGGTCGCGAATGCCAAATCCGGAAGGATGTCGTTGTTGAATTTTCCCACGACGAGTGCATGACCGCCCGCGTGTGATGCGGCATACATTGGTTCGGGCTGAACGGGAACGGTTCTGCGAAGGTACACCGTCATGAATTGCCCTTGTTCATCCACGATGACGTCCCTGACGCCATCACGATTCACGTCGGCGGATCGGAGCATCTGCACTCGCGGATCGGATCCGCTGAAATATGAGTTGTAATCCGAGAAACGACCATCGCCGCGATTGATAAATTCAGTGATGCGATACCGATTGGGATCATCATCGGCATGGGCGCGATTGGGATCGATGCCGTTGGGACTCGACAGCACGACGTCAAGAAGCCCGTCGCCGCTGACATCCTGCAGCAATTGACCGCGCGCGCCGTCGGTGAATCCGACCTCAGCGGGATCTTCGAATGACAATCCCGCCGCTCCGAAGAGCATGTAGGCCTTCGTTCCCTGCGCGATGAGGAGATCCGCGTCACCATCGCCGTTCACGTCGCCGGGAAGAATGCGGTAGATGGATTGCGCGCCAAATGACTGCACGACGGGAGTGTCGAACGTGCCGTCTCCCTTTCCGCGGAGAACGGCAATGCCGCCGCCGATCGCCTGTGAAACGGCCAAATCTATTTTCCCGTCGAGATCGAAATCTCCCGCTGCAACCTCGCTTGCTTTTAGAATCGCAGTGGAAAGTATCGCCGTCCCAAACGAACCGTCGCCGGCATTGAGGAACACGCGAACCTTTCCTTCTTGGACGTCCGTCACGATGATGTCGAGGAAACCGTCGACGTTGAGATCCGCCTGCACGTGAGCCGTGGGCATGGGGCCCAAGACGATGACGCGTGCATTCCCGCAAGCGACGCCGAGAGAGGGATCGTCGCAGGGGCGGGGAGGATCAACGACGCCGTTGCCGCACGCGAGCGCGCAGAGCCCGTTGTCGCAACGACCACTGGCGCATTGATCATCGCGTTCACACTGAAGAGCACAACTGCTCGTGCAGGAATCTCCCTGCGTTCCGTTTCCGGGACCGTGATCGCACTGTTCAAACGGCGGATCGAGGACGCCATTGCCGCAAAGATCGAGACACTGTTCAAGTCCTCCGGCCTGTGCGCAGAGCGCGAGTCGGGGGTCTGTATGAACCTCGCTCCCCTGCCACACACCCACCACAAGCAGCACTCCCAGGAAGAGGAAGAGAGGCGCGCCGCGAGTGAGGAAGGAAGGGCTCATGAATCAGACGAACTCTACACCAGAGCAGCACAAACCGGGATGCCGCATCACGGCTCCACACACTGTTCGAGCTGACACAGGTGGCTGCATCCGTCGCCATCCAGGCGATTGCTGTCCTCACACTGCTCTCCGGCGTCGGTGAATCCATTTCCGCACAGCGGAACACCGCAGTTTTGTGGACAGGTGGGAGTCGTCCGTACGCGGCACTCGGATCCGTCCGCGCAGCAGCCGAAGCTGTACGGCTTGCCGTCAATCGGCGTTCCCCACGTCATGATGTTGCAATTGCAACTGCTGCCGTCTTGGCAACGATTCATCGAGGCGCCTTCATCGCATGTTTCGCCGCGCACCTCATCGATGATGCCGTCGCCGCACGGCATATATGGCTTGCACGACGTCGTGCACGTCGAGCCGGGACCGTTGCCATTTGCCGCTCCTGCATCACAACGTTCGTCGTCGGGCGTGCCCATCACCAAGTCGAGGCCGGCATTGAACTGGAAGCCGTTTCCGCAGAACTCAACCATGCATGTTCCTCTGCCACAGAGAGACTCTTTCCCATTGTGCATGACAGAGCAGTAGAGGGTTGTGACGTCATTGACGTCTATAGTGGGCCCTGGACCGCAATCACATTGCTCGCCAACTCCTTGGATGCCATGGAGAGGATCGACAAAGCCGTCTCCGCACATTTTAAGGCTGCAGTCAGCGCGGCAGAAGCTTTCGAGCGTGCCGTTCACCGCCGTGCCAAGGTCGCATTCTTCACCTGTTTCACGTTCGCCGTTGCCGCAGAGTGGACACTCTCCGTCGACGGGACAACTGTTGCCATCCGAACACGCCTCACCCGGTGCACACTCTTCCTGACAGGTGTCGGAACACCCATCGTCGACCTTCATGTTGCCGTCGTCACACGCTTCGCCGGCATCGACCGTGCTGTTGCCGCAGAGGCTGCACGTTCCGGCTTCTTCGTCGCACGTTCCCCCGCCACAATCGCTGTCTTCGTCGCATTCATTCACGCATTGCGATGAACAACCATCGCCGTCTGCAGAATTGCCGTCGTCACATTGTTCCGTGGCTGATGGTGGGGCATTCTGTCCGGCTGGAACGCAACGGAAGCAACGACCTCCTTCTCCATTGATTGTGCAAAGGCTGGCGCCCGCGCCGCCGAACCATTCCACCGTCTGACCTGCAGGACATGATTCTGCAGGATTGCTCGCATTACTGCCACACACCGGATATTCAGCGGGACACGCGCCGTTACCCGGATCAGCAGAAGGACAGGTGGAAGTCGAGAGTGTGAAATTAACCACACACGGCGGACGATTGTCACGATTACCGCTGTTGTCGAAGTAGTTGTTCGCGCCCGGTTCATCATGGCTGACGTATGCTTTGGTCGCTCCCACAGGCGCATTCACGCCGCCAGTCGCGTCGAAGATTCTCACTTTCGACACAGTGACATTCGCATCGTTTGTGAAGCTGATGGTGCCGAAGTCGCACGTATGCGGCTGTTCATCGTGCCCATTATGAATGCGCGTCGAGAACGTTCCGGTGACGGAGGTGACGCGAATCGTGTCTCCTTCCCGCACGTTCGTCATGAGCGACGGTGCTTGAGCGTCTCCATTGCGCACGTCTTCCCACGGACCTTGGCTTCCTTCGAAGGAAGCGCTTCCCGTTGTCTGATTTTGACAGGAATCTGATGGTGGCGGAGCGGGGCATGTCGGGAATGCACAGCTTGCTCCCCCGCGGCGGAGAAGCGGGCCTCCATCAGGACATTGCATGGTATCGGTTGAACAGGGAGGCTCGATTTCATCGATCTTCCCGTTACCACAGAGCGGCTGACACGCACCTGCTTCACATTCACCGCCGGGACAATCTGCATCTGCTTCGCAGTTCAGTTTACATTCGTTATTGCATCCGTCGTCGTCGACGCGGTTGCCGTCATCGCACTGTTCCCCATCCTGAGCACCACCTGGTACCGGAGGTGCACCTTCGGAATCATCATTCTCATCCGTGCAGGAGTCATCGTGCGCAATTTCACTGTCATCTTCAGGTGATGCACAACCAAGATCTCCTCCGGCAAAGTCTGTCTTGCCGTCGGCGTCGTTGTCCGCCTCGTCCTTACAAACGTACTCTGGATTTGCTGAATCGCGGCCGCATCTGAGCGTATCGAGACGGTCGTTTCCTGCGGCACATGCATTTTGGATGACGAAGTTATTGAGAGCAGGGCTCCAAGTGGCGAGCGTGTTGTTGTTGCAGCTCGTGTAGCTGCCGCGCGTCTTCGAGATCACTTCTGGGAACCCAACCATGTCGCAAATCTTCTGCGCAGTCACATCGTCGAAGTGCGCAGCCCCGGAATTATTGTCACCCGTCGGAATATGATTCACGCCGTCGGTGCCGTTGATGAGTGCGCGAATCTGCCATGGACTGGTGAAGACATACTCTTCTTGGACTTCCTGTCCGCCCTCTGTGAGTGCATCCGTCGATCCATCACCATCGTTGTCGATGCCATCGCTGCACGCAGGGAGATCTTCCTCACGCATGTCACTCGCAGTCGAACATCCGGGATCGGCGATGTCGATGAGTGCATCACCGTCGTTATCGATTCCATCGCCACAGAGTGGATCTTCAGGCGGAACCGGCGGATCGACGACTCCATCGCCGCAGATCGATCCGAAGCACGTCATACACACCGGAGCATCGGCTAATTTGCATTCCTGTCCTTTCGCCGCACACGCGGCGTCGCCGCCATTTGCACACTCATTGCCTTGGCATTGGCCACCGAGTGCCGCGACGCATTTCACACAGGGGAAGAGCGGGTCGGGCGCACACACCTTTCCTTGATCGGCGCAATTTTTGATCGCCCCGGGAGCCTGGCACTCGTTGCCGAGACAGATACCGCCGACATTGCCTTTGCACTGATTGTTGCATGCGTCGTTGTCGATCTGATTGCCGTCATCACATGCTTCGCCGGCATTTGGGAGACCGTCACCGCACTTCCCCGGCTTTTTGCCATCTCCTCCTCCTGCAGGACATGCGCCAAACTCAGGCAGCGGTGCGCCCCCAGGGGCTGCAGCTGGAGGATCACCTGGTGCTCTGCCCGCTGTGCAATTGGCTCCTCCTGCTTGTGCTCCATTTGTATCTAAACAGACCGTTCCTGCGCCGAAGCCTTGGCAATCAAAATTGCTCTCGCAGCCGGACCCTACTGGCAAAAGCGGCGTGCATATTCCGTTTGGAGGTGGGCCAACATAACGACACGCTAAGTTCGCATTGTTCCCACACCCCACTCCGGGCTGTGGCGGACACGGGGGATTGCCACAGGGTCTCGTACATCCCTCACCCGCCGCTTGCGCCAAGAGGTTTGCTTGCTGATTACCTGTTGATGCTTCACTCCCAGCTGAGCCGGACGTGTCCGATGTAAGGCCCACCTCTTCTGGATCTGGCATGACCGCACACCCAATCGGAAGTTGGCAGGCCAACGTGCACCAACTGATCGATGGGTCGAACGGAGGATCGTCGCTGTTGGCGTCGCCGTTGTCGCACAACTCACCGGCATCGACAGTGCCATCACCGCATACTCCGACGCCGCATTCGCCGTCTTGTTCTTGCTCCTCTGAACAGTCGCTGCTGACCGATGACTCAGATGAAGATGCAGTGGAGCTTGAAATGCTGCTCGGTGGAGAGGTGCTGACGGAAGAGCCTCCCCCAGTTGGTTGGTCCGGTTGATCCGGCTCGTCGCTTGAAGAAGCAGAGGTGCTGACGGATGAAACGGACGCCGTACTCACCGAAGAATCTCCTCCTCCGCCTGTGTCGCCAGTGCCACCTGTTCCTCCTGTATCGCCGTCGGAGCATATGCCGCCCGTTTTCGTCAGGGTAGAAAAGCAATCTCCGATGTTGTCACCATGAGGATCATCTTGGACTCGAACCTTTACACCGGCGGCATCGTCGGGAGCAATGGCACTGCTGACAGGTAATTCCTGAGGTGCTCCGATCGCTCCACCACCACTCGTGACGAACTGCAGAAAGACAGTCCCCGCACAGGTGGAAATGGCGTGTGCACAGTAACCGTCTTCGTATGGGTAGAGTTTGTCCTGGCATGCACACTGATCTTCCTGCTCGTGCGTCAGACCTTCTCCAGTTCCCTCACAGTTAAATGTTTGACCCGCGTATATTTCACAGGAGCGATTGCACCACGGTCCGTCGGAAATCGTTGCGCTCACTTGCGTCCCAGGTTCTGCGTCAAAATCGACGGACGGACCTTCACTCATGCTCGTGGTCGTTTCAATCGTGAGTTCTTTCTCACATGCGGAATCCGTATCCGAAAGATCGATCTGCGCCCGAAGCGGATTTTGTGTCCACGACCCCAACTGATCGATGCCAAAAGCAGCGCCCGCCATCGCCACCGCGAGGATCGCGGCGACTATGATACGCCCAGCGGTAACACGCACAGCCATGCTGGTGCGACAGCTTACCTGAGCGGTTTTTTGAGCGCATGCCCGGATCGCTTGCAGCTAACGCAAAAACTGCTCGTTTAGCACTCAACACTTTCGTGTCGTGCGGGGGTGTGTATGGCAATCTCTGGATGCGCTGCATGCATACGTTCTGCGAACGGTTGCATCTGATGCAGTTCCCCGTGCACCAGGAGGAGAGTCTGAATACCAGGAACGGATGCAATAAACGTATCCAATTCACCTTTGTCGGCATGACCGGAGTAGGCGTCGATGTAGACGACCTCCGCACGTTTTGGAATGAGCTGATCGAAAATTTTCACTTCGGTGATGACGGGATTCACGATGCGCGCTCCGAGTGTGTCCTCAGCCATAAATCCAACGGCGAGAACTGTGTTGCGCGGATCGCCCAATTCGTTTTTGAGGTGGTGGCGAATGCGGCCCGCTTCGCACATGCCGGATCCCGCCATGATGACCATCGGACCGGGCTTGCCGTTGAGGTCTTTGCTCTCGTCCGCGGACTCGGTGTATCGCACGAGCGAGAACTGAAATGGATTGTGTGCTCGTGAGAGAAAATCGCGGAACATTTCGGCGTCGAAACATTCGGGATGACGTTGAAAAACGCCCGTGACTTTCGACGCGAGCGGCGAGTCGATGATGATCGGCACGGCGGGAATTTCTTTCGCGTCCCACAGCAGGTGCATGTCGTACACAAGCTGTTGCGTGCGTTCGAGCGAGAAAGCAGGAATGAGGACTTTTCCGCCACGCTCTGCGGTTCGCGTGATGACCTCTTTCAGGCGATCTTTCGCGAGCGCGATGTCTCCGTGCAAGCGATCGCCATATGTCGATTCGCAGATGAGCACTTCGACCGGCGGCATAGGAGCGGGATCTCGAATGATCGGGAGCGTGCTGCGTCCGAGATCTCCGGTGAACCCGATGCGACGTATTTTCCCGTTCTCCTCCGCTTCAATCAGGACCATCGCGGCGCCAAGTACGTGACCCGCCTCGATGAACTGCGCGCGGATGCCCGGACACACTTGAAACCATTCGTTGTAGTTGTGCCCGTCAAAGAGCTCCATGCACGCTTCGGAGTCTTTCTGCGTGTAGAGGGGCCCATCGGACTTGATCATCGATTTCTTGAGGTGCTTCTGAAAAAACTCTTCATCTTTCTCCTGAATGTAGCCGCCGTCTGCGAGCATCACTTCGGATAAATCACGCGTCGCGTACGTGCAGTGAATCTTTCCGCGGTATCCCCTCTTCCAGAGCACCGGCACACGACCCACGTGGTCCATGTGCGCGTGACTCAGGATCATCGCATCGATGTCTTTTGCAGCATCGAATGCAAACGTTGCGTTCTTCTCGGCTGACGCCTGACGCCGTCCTTGAAAGAGTCCGCAGTCGAGGAGAATCTTTTTCCCCGCAACGCGAAGTTCATGACAACTGCCTGTCACTTCTTGCGCTGCGCCGTGGGGGATGATCTGCATGGATGAAGTTGTTGGTGTTGAGCTTCTCATGGGACGTACTCTGAGGCCAGGCTTAATGGTTTTCATGACTCTCAACGCTGCCGCCAAGCAAACCCTGAAATAAACCTAAAAATCCCTGGGCATGACTTGCAGTGCTTTTTACTGCGCGTGTGCGATCGAGTTTGAGCGCCTCATTCACGAATTTTTCTGGAATGCGAACCACGCGCCCTACAGGAATATCTCCATCTGTCGTGTAGAGAGTTTTTTGAAGATCTGGATGAATATGACGTGCGATTGCATCCATGACACCACGAACGGGCATTTTTTTCGAACGCAGCCCCTCCCATATCAACTCCGACTGATCGGACGATGGGAAGATTGCGAGGAGAATTGAATTCGAGATTCGGCCATCACGAACGGTGACAGGGATGACAATTTTGACGGCAAACTCGCCATTTCCCATATCCAGACGATAGAAATGACACTTCCGTTCGCCCATTGCTTCTTCGTCCTCACGGAAAGAGGACATATTCCCTTCGAGTTCGTAGAGATGCTCAGCATTCGCGTTCGGAGTGACGCATGTATAACTCGTATTAAAATGATTGGGTTCATATCCATTGCGAACCAGACAATCTGAATTCATCAATCTCTCTTCTGCGGACTGTCGTTCATCACTCGTATTTTTATCGTGCAAATACGGAAAAATCGCCATGCCTGTAACCATCGAACGCGCTTCAGAGTCGAGGTATTCGCGAGGAATTTCTGTGTTGGTTCGCTTTTCCTCAAACTCCTCAACCCCACGAGGAAAGTCAATCATGCGCACGGCTTTTATACGTTCAAGGCGCTCATCGTGCTTCGCATCGAAACCCTGAGGATCAACGCTTTGTGCAATATCTGTCGACATAGGCATGGGGTATGTGTTATATATATTATACACTTATTTTCATTTTGAGCAATGTACCACTTACAGCCCAATAGAAGCCAGCAGCTTCGTCTTTTCCTCCTGCGTCAGTGGGCGCATCTTCCCTGATTTCAGTGATACGTCCGTGAGGGTTGTGATGCGAACGCGAACGAGACGTACCACTTCCGATCCGATTTTCGAGAACATGCGGCGAATTTGGCGATAGCGTCCTTCCGTGATCGCAATGCGGACGACGTTTGGCGCGAGCCTTTCGATGATCGCAGGTTTCGTCTTCGAGCCGTCGAGCGTGACGCCCATGCGCACTTTGTCGAGCGCACCTTCTTTAATTTCATCTTTGAGCGTCACTTCATACTCCTTCTCGTGTTCGAATTTTGGATGCGTGAGACGGTAGCTGAGCGGCCCGTCGTTCGTGAGAAGAATGAGTCCCTCGCTGTCCTTATCGAGGCGACCGACGGGGTAGAGCTTCCCCTGCTGCGCAGGCGGCAAGAGATCGCGAATGGTGGGCGCTGCGGTGGTACCCGGAACGTTCGTGCTCTCCACGCCTACGGGCTTGTAGAGGACGTAATACTGCATCTCTGCGCGTTCCTCCATGACCTTCCCGTCGACTTCGATCGTGTCGACTTCGGGATCAGCTTTCTGTCCCAAGATTGCGGGCTTGCCATTCACCTTCACGAGACCTGCGAGGATGTACTCCTCCGCCTTGCGACGGGAAGCGATACCGCGGGCCGAAAGGATTTTTTGGAGACGTTCTTGCACCGTTTCAGTGTAGCGCGGACACGAAAAAAAGCCCTCATTGGGCTGCGGTAGAGTCAATTATTTAGTCCTGGCATCGGCCTACTCTCGCGAACCGTTCGGATCACTACCATTGGCGCTGAAGGGCTTAACTGCTGAGTTCGGTATGGGATCAGGTGTGACCCCTTCGCTCGAGACGCCAGGACAAAACAATCGACATGCTGTGAGAAGAAAAAGAACGAGGCGGAAACGCTCATCCAACAATTCGTCCGAAGCGCGGGTCTCCCGCGCTGTAGGACTCCTTGAAGGAGGGGGCTCGTGG
>CAZBSN010000003.1:0-27863 GCA_964494435.1 uncultured Candidatus Peribacteria bacterium
ATCGGAACATCGTACATCCGGAATCACGCTGTCGAGGCCTGTCATCCCCAAAAAAATTAGTCAGGGCGGTTGAATCGCTCGAATCGAGTGATACAGATGAGTCGTGGCGGCGGTGTGACAGAGCGATAGTTCAGTATAACACACACTGTGTTTCACTTTGCCGTTTTCATCTAGTTTCGGAAGATTGGGGTTAGTTGATCACAAAATTTGCTCAACAAAACCAAAGTTTGCATTCAAGCAGAAATTCTGGCTCTATATTATTCGTTGACCCTACCAAGAATTTCCGGGAGAATGGTGTCTTTCTTATGAAAAGTCCTCCTCCCCGCGATGCTGAATTCGTTCCCCTCAACTGGGAGCAACTCAACTTTAAGCAACGGTTAAATCATGAGCTCGCAAGTAAGGTGGCAAGCGGGCTCGTAAAATTTCTGCCAGAGATGAAAGCGAGTGGAGAATTTAGGAGCGATTTGAATGACGAACTTTTAATCGAGAGAGTGTTTGCGGTTTTTGAGGAATATCATGACAGGAAAAGTCTTCCTCAGCCTCAAGAAGAACAAGACCGTCGTTTCAAAGCTGTCTCGTATTTGCTGCTCCTCAGCGGCGTTGCTCAGCCGCTCTCGCTGGGAAACTGGAAAGTCGATCGTGTGAAAGGCGCAGAAAAAGCGCTCGGTATCAAAAGTTTTGAATCCTTGGAGCGAGTACAGGCTGAGAAATATGCCCATCCAAAAAAATTTCCACGTCAGGAAAAGTGCAGGCACTTTCACAAGGGAGCCGGAAATGGCGTACTGATGCAAGTTCTTGGTTCGGGAGAGGATGTGATATTTGCGGGTACCGATCATGAACGAAAGCGATCGGATCACTGGGAAGAAGTGGGGATGGGCGATAAGTTGTATTTCACGATCGATGGACTTATTCGCAGAAACTTTTTGAGAAAGGATGTGCAGCTCCGTCCCGATCAAGAGGAAGTGTTGAAGGTACTCTTCGAATTACTGCAACGCGCATTGCGACGCACGTGGGAAAAGAAAAATAAAGTGGATCTGAATGATATTTTAGAATTCCTCGCACACCCGGATCGACCATGGCTCTATGAGGGGGGGGAGTACAAAACGTCCGAAGAATTCGAAGAAGACTTGAGCAAGTCGGTGTCCGCCAAAGCTCACCAATGGTTCATCGACTATCGGCAGCAGTCGACGGATGCCGTTGCGCAGTCGTCCTACAATGCTCTTCAACGACGAGGCAGCGGCCTTAAATTGCTTCGCAAATACATAGCTGCGCGGAAACAGAACGAAGAGATTACTGGCGCGGAGGATCTCTACTTGGAACTCATGGGTATCCAGATGCCTGCATCGTTGGATGATGCATTGCACGATGTTAAAGCAGAAAGCGCTGCCGTGAAGGGGCAAATCTCTTCCATACAGCGCGCGAATGGTCCTGGTCCCATTAGAGCTGAGTCGCGGCCGATGCAGAGTGCAGAATCGCGCGTGAAGATCGCCGCAGACAAACTTCGTGAGCTCTTTGATGAACGATTTGTGGCGGCAATGGAGGAACATGTAGAAAGCAATGGAACTGATCATCGTGACACATCGAGGTACATCAATTTGAACGCCGAAGGCCCGGACATGTACTTGCACAATTTCGTGCCGGGTGATTTCAAACAGATTCCTGAATTATTTCCGGAACAGTCGTTTATGCTCGTGACGAGCGTGCGGTCAGACTCGCATGTAGTCACTGCGGAATCGCAACAGGATGTGGAGAACACACTCAAGCTTTTGGAGCCGGGCGGCGTATACCTCAGCGATGGAATTCGTGAATCGTTCAATAGGATCATCCGCGCCCGTGAGATTCTTGCTGCCGTTCAGAAAGATCCGGAGTTGCGAGCGGAGGCGGTGATGGATAGCAAAACGGGAGAACTCATCAGCGTCATGGTGCAGCGGGCCCATCCAGAGGGATATTTGACCGATGATGACAAAAAGCGTTTTCTCCAAGAGGGCGCATATACGATGCCACTCGATGAAGCGCTTCAATTGCGTCCCGCACTGCGCATCGTCGATCACACTCGTCGCAGAATTATGAAGTGCGGTGGTGTGAACCGCGAAGAAGACTTCAAATTCTACCATCCTAGTATCGACTATAAGCTTCGTGGCTTACTGCTTCGGTATGTGTCGGGCGAGATCGCTCGTGAAAATCCTGAACTGTATTATCACAATATTGCAGAGGCGACGCGTGATCGTCTGTGGGATATCGTGCGACAAGATATTTTCCAAACGGAGAATATTGCCAATTGCAGCATTGAGCGCATTCGCCAAGTGGATCCAATAACGATCCAAGATCGGACGCGGAAGCTCTTGCTCATGTTTCTACAGCACCCACGTTGTCCTCTTGGCAACATTCGCGAGCCAACGGAAAAACCATTCTCATTGCCAGAGCAGCACGGGTTCTACGATGTGCGCAAAGCGCTAGTGGAGCATTTTGGAGCGAAAGACAGGGATGGACACACCGGGATTGTGCGCGCGCAGTACGGCAGAGCGCTCTACTACGTACTGTCTGGAAGAATTTTTGATCAGAAATTTTCCTCCGCACAGCCACGTACACAGGATACGCCGCTCAATAAAGAAGAGCGCAAAATTTTCAGAGAATACATTCTTGAATTGGCACAGAACGTCGATAACTCCGCTGAACCGATCATCGACGATAAGGCGGCAGTTACCATCATTCGAAAACTTGGACAGAACTTGAGAGAAGCAGCGGTGAAAGAAGATGATGGTCATCCAATGCAAAAACTGACGTTACTCGATGTGGAACCCGACATGGAACAAGCCCTCACGAAGCCCGCTTCAGCAGAGGGTGTAGCGTAATAGCAATGAGCTGACCGTATTTATCCATAAATTCATTCTCGAAGAGCTCCAACTTCTGCTCCGGTTTCACGTAGAGCGAGAGCGTTCCGACGGGTTGCCCGTGGAAAATGAGCGGAATCATCAAGAGTGACGACAAGCCGCTGCTGCGCGCGAGGTGGGCGGATTGATAGGCCGGTTCCAACGCGACGTCGATGATGCGCAGCGGTCCTTTTTCTTTGAACGCGCGTTCCGAGAGACTTCCTTTAAAGGGCATGCTCGTCTTCCCTTGCCAGTCTTCACTGAGACCGAAGGAGGAAATGAGCGTGAGCATCTCGGTCGTCGGGTTATAGACGCGCAACATGCACGCGTCCACGCGCGTGAGCATCATGACGGCGTTGACGATAAAATCGCCGAGTTCTTCGAGTGAATCAGTTTTTGCCGAGAGCTCCACGAGATCGAAGATGTAATCCATCTGCCGACGCACAATGCCGAATTGGTTATAGGCGGATTTCAACTTCTCATACTTCGATGAGAGTTCTTCTTCAAATTTTCGTTGAGCAGTGATGTCGCGCGCGATGAACAGCCAATGCATGTCCTTCTTTGTCGATCCGCGCACCGGCGTCATCCGAGCAGACATGCGAAGCGTCGATCCCGTTTTGTGTACGCCACTCATTTCAACCGCCAATCCCGCTTCCGCCGCTTTGAGTGCGGTGACGGAATCCGCGTCTGCGACGACGCCCTGCAATGGTTTGCCTATGACAGCTTCTTCTTTATAGCCAAAGAGAATCTTCGCACCCTTGTTCCACGATTCGATGAGACCGTTCTCGTCGAGCACGATAATCGCGTCACTCGCTTGCGTCACGGCTGCAGAGAGAATGCGTCCCTGCTCTTCTTTCTCTTTGAGTGAACGAAGATCCGTCATGATGCCGATCGTTCCGCCGTCCGGCAGCGCGGTGCCGGAGAGCAGGACGGGAATCAGTTTTCCATCTTTCGTTTTTAAATTGCCCTCATAGCTGGAGCTGATGTTCTTTCTGCGATGCGCGGCATTCACGTGGCGCACGCGCCGAATACTTTCTTCATCCCAGAAATCGTACGATTGTCTCCCTAACATTTCATCGAGCTTGTATCCCATCAGTTCGCAGAACTTCGGGTTGGCGTAGATCGTCTTCTCGTGTTTATCGCCGAGCCACACGGCTTCGTTCATGTGTTCGACCAGTTGCCGGTAGATGGCGTCAGTTTTGGATTTCGCCATGGGACAGAGTGAGTGTACACACGTTATGCTGCTTGAGCTGTGACAATGCGGATGCGCACACCTTCCTGCACGGCTGCGTCGAGCGAAGCGGGTTGATCATTGACCAGTGCCGACACCGCATTTCGGCCTACGTGCGAGTGAATCGCATGTGCAAACGTACGCATGGTTGCGCCAATCGGCAGCGCTTGCAGGTCGCCCTTTGGCGTAAAGCAGTACACGCGCTGATCGTGATGTTGCATCGACTTCAAGTGATCCATGAGTTTGAACTCTTTCTCCGACACCAGCTTTGTCTTTTTATCTTTTGCGTACATCCAATGCGCCGCGATGCCATGTTCGGCAAAATCGTGCATGGCCGACGTTCTGATCTGCAATTCAATCGGTAAATCGAGTTCCGGCACGACGTTGTTCAAGATCGTGTGCAAACTCTGGTAGCCGTTCACCTTTGGCACCGTGATGTAGTCCTTGAAACGGCTTGGAATGGGAGTGAAGCGATCGTGGAGCAAGTTCAAGACGTCGAAGCAAACGTCAGATCCCTGTTTCGTGAGCACGACGCGGAATGCGAAGATGTCGAAGAGTGATGGAAGGCGCTTCCCTTTCATGCGCATTTTTTTGTGAATGCTGTAGCTGTGTTTGAAACGACCGCCGACCACGCATGAATATCTGTTTTCTTCAATCAATTCTTTTAAGATGCGTGTAATGCGCGGCACCAATCTGCGTGCGACGACTTTGTAGGATTCCAAAAGATTATTCACTTCTTTGAAGCTCTCGGGATTCGAGACGCGAAAACAAAGCGTATCCATCCGGGCTTTTTCTTCGAACACGCCGAATCGTTCGCAGAGCGGGGAGAGGACCGTCAAATATCTCTCAGACATTTTCTTCCGGTCCGCAGGAGTCGATTTCGCAATGGTTGAAGAGAGCACACGGAGGAACGGCGCAATGTCTTCGGGCGTTTGCAGAAAGGACTGTCCAAAATACTGCGCGAGCAATCGTTGATTCTTCTCTCCATCGGCAGTGTTCTTCAGAAAATCTATCCAGACAGAGTACGTCTGAGTATGAGACACTCCCGTTTCTACCGTTTTCTCCATAGCCTGATACTACCAAGAGCCGTCAAAGAGTACACAGTCTTCGATGTGAGCATGCCCACAGCATTTCCTCTACAATTGGGCTATATTCACCCGCTGCATCGTATTGAATACAATATGTGTTCACAGATCTCCATCACTGCCTGCTACGCGTTCTCGGATATTGCCGAGGATCAGCTTGATGCGCTGCAAACGGAGCTCCGCACATTTGGTCAGGAACGGAACATGCAGGGACTCGTCCTTATCGCGACCGAGGGTATCAATGGAACGGTTAGTGGAACTGGCGAGGCGATAGGGGACTGGAAGCACTTTCTCACGGAACGCTTCGGCGAGATGACATTCAAAGATAGTGTTGCGGAGAACAGCGCATTCAAGCGATGGTCCGTGAAGATCAAACCGGAAATCGTTGCGCTCAAGAATGCGAACATTCGACCACGCGGAAAGTATAAGAGCCTCTCACCGGCTGAGTGGCAGAAAGTGATCGCCGAAGAAGAAGTCGTCCTCCTTGATGTGCGCAATGCGTGTGAAGTTGCGATTGGGAAATTCAAGAATGCGATCGATCCCGGCATGCGCGCCTTCAGCGAGTTCACGGACTTCGCGAAGAACGCCGCGCTTCCGAAAGAGAAGAAAGTTCTCATGTACTGCACGGGAGGCATTCGATGTGAGAAAGCGCTGCTCGCGATGGAGGCTGAAGGATTTCAGAACGTGTACCAACTTGATGGCGGCATTCTCGCGTACCTCGAACAATTCCCGCACAACAATTTTGAAGGAGAGTGTTTCATCTTCGATCATCGCACGGCGGTCGATCAAAACCTCCAGCCATCCAGCACCTATGCGATTTGTCCGCATTGTGGTAATCCGGGGGACAAGATGATCACCTGCGCACACTGCTCTAACGATCACAAAATTTGTTCAGATTGTTTCGCAGAGGAAAGCCGCAGAACGTGTTCAAAGAGATGTAGAAATGAGTTGCGGAAAATGTCAGCCGTTGCTGCCCATTAGTGAGTGCTATAGTTCAACTCGATGAGTAGCACTTCCCTAAGTGTGAAGGAGCAATACGATCCGATCGAAGATTCAACAGTGATGTATAACCGATGCGTCTCGTGTTCAGACGCATTGTTTCTGCATGCGCGCTCTACGGAAGGAGTGATGATCGCAAATATCGTTGCGCGCAATGCGCGACATTTTGAAGAGCAGTTTAAAAAAGCGATGGAGACAAACGATTGGGCCTACATGTACACCCTCGTTCATCAATACACGACATTCCTGCTGAAGGTGTGCAAATGTTGAGGAGACAGTGATCAGTGCTCACTTCTCGCTCCTCTTTCCGTTGCGAGGCTTCCTCTCTTCTTCGTACTTTTCCCACCAGAACGAATCGCCGCCCGTCATGAAGAGATGGATGGCTTTCGCGAGGAGCAGGAGGAAGTAGAAGACGATGATGATTCCGAGGATGCCCGTGAAGAGCCAGACGCTGCTCCACGAATCGATCGCCCCCGTCCAAATGAGTCCGATGAATCCAGCCAAGCCGACCAGTGCGATCAAGGCTTCACCGTACGTGTTGCGACTGCGCATGGGAGAGGGGGTTGAGAAATAAGGACTCACTATACCATGAGCCCACTCAAAACCCCTACTGCGCAACAATGGCTGCACATTGCCCAGAAAGGCACGCGCACCGTGTTCCCCCTCGTGCACCGTACCCCTCGCACTCACAGTCCGCATCCTTGTCGCAGGACACGGAATGGCTGACGCTCACGCCGGGTTGTGAATCGTGTTCCGTCATCGGACAGATCACACCGCACGATCCTGCAATGCATTTTGCAGTGAACCGACACGATGAACGCGTTGCGTAGTCCATCGGAAGATCACAGCCTGCGTCGCTCTCACACGCATCGCCCACGTTTCCTTCTGGAGCCGGAGGCGGTTCCGTGATCGCTTGGCATTTCTGATCGACACACTCGACGCCGGAGCTTGCAATGCAGGAATACATGCACGTCGATTGGTAGCCATCGAGCATTGTCTTCATCCGCTCTGCTTCATCAGCGTGAACGTAGATGTAGCAATCGAACGGACAGACCGAGCCGATGAGTTCGCAATCGTCGGCGACTTCACAGTGATTGGCGGCTGCGAGTTCGGTTTTAATTTTCGCTTCTTCGCTCATCGTGCAGGAAGCCAACACAAGTGTGAGCAAGCCGAGGAGAAGGTAGTGGCGCATATGAATGATTCTACGGATGAGGAGGTAAAAAGTTACAGAGCATGTTCTCTATTCGGGGATAATCGGAGCCTCTTTGTCTTGAGGAGGTCGCGTATATTTTTTCGGCAGGACATCCAATGCGTTTCTCCAGCCATTATCGATCGCTCTTTTTAAAAACACATGGAGATTTTTACCAATATGAGGTTCCAATGCGCTAACCCCTCGACATATCGATTTCACGAAAAAGTTCAAGACAACCTCGAAAGGCATAGCTGGGTACAGATCGTGGAATTTCACAGCTGCGTCCAAAACATTGCCCTGCTGCTCTCGGAGCAACACTTCCGTGATAGCAAAAATATCCGGATACGTTTTTCCTCTGGCTGTGTTAAACCATTGAATAAACCTGGCGTTTCGCTCCCTCGTGTTGTCATCAAGTTCAATTCCACGGCGATGTTCGATCACAGTTGTGTATACCCGTTGCAGAGCATCGAGCCGTTGATGCAGAGCTTCGTCATTGCAAAATCTCGCTCTCCATATATCCAGTGTTTTAAGACGCACACCAAAGCGCTGACGTAGATCGTCTACGCTTTGTGGACCTCCTGTGTTTTCGCATGCCGCAGCGAGTTGGACGAACATCTGTTGTTCTCGCTCTTTCCATTCCCTGTGAGCAAGCGCACACAACTCGCCCTCAACCGCTTCCTGCCCGGTTTCTCGATTGGTAACCATAAAATTTTGAAAGGTGACGAGACTAAACCTCTCTCGGAATTCCCGCTAGGGATTGCCTGCATATTTCTAATCCACTTGCAAAGCCGTCCAGAGAGGGGGATCGTTCGGTTATGTCGTCTCCTGCAGTGAGCGTATGGAGGCACTCCTACTCGGAGGACAGTTGTGAGTCAGCGAATGGCATGGATATACAAGGAAAATCAATCGTTCATATCAACTACCGGAACACTGAACAAGAAGCGCTTGCTCTTGCTGTGCACTTTGCACAAGACGAAACCGTGCATGACGTCATGATTCTTTTATCAAACGGGAAAGAAGGTGAAAGAGTCGCTCGTATCGTGAAGGGCAAATATGTCGCATTTGGAGGAGGTCTTACAAGAAACAAAAAGGAGGTGTGGCATGTCGACCACCATCCTGTGATTCCAGCCGATTTACCGCCACCATCGACTGAATCGAGACCTATGATGATGGAAACGAGAGCATGGAGCGTGAGAGAGGAAGATCCAGAAGGAAACCTGCTGCGAAATCGTTGGATTGAAGCGGACATTTCTGCGGAATCCATCGATGATGAGTCTCTGCCGTATGAGACAAAACCGCCCGTCACTTTACTGAACGAGCCTGAGCCTGATCAGCCCCGAGTGATGAAGAGTGGTCTTCGAAGAACGCTGGCAGATCCTAAGACAGTACCTGATATTGAGCCGGTGGATATCGATTACATGGCCAATTGCGGTCCGAACGAGGAGCCACTAGTCTCCACTCAAGATGTCATTGCCAATTTTGAACAGCCTTCGGCAGAAGGGACACCGGATAACTCAGGCTCGCAAAGCGATACTGGAGTCCGTCCTGCTTTCGAAACAGCCCCTGTCGGCGCAGGAAGTGTTGTCATTCCTCAAGAAGTCTAAGGTCCCGGCGAACGTGACGACCGTGTACCGCGAACTGGAGTTTCTTCGTCAGCAGGGGATTCTCGTGCCGGTCTCATTTGCCGACGGCGTGCAGCGCTACGAATCGGCGGAGTTGGAGCACCATCACCATCTGATCTGCATCCAGTGCAACGCGATCGAAGACGTGCACATCGAACACGGAGAATTGGACAAGGCTGAGAAGGTCATTGCAAAAACCACGGGATTTGAGGTCTTCCAGCACTCCTTGGAGTTCTACGGGCATTGTCGAAAGTGTCAGAAAGCCTGATCCCGTAAATATTGGCCTGTTTTCCTCTGTGAAAAGGCTACATAGGGCCAAAATTGGCGTGCTTTCTCACTTGACCATTGAAACGAGATCCTGTTCTATGCGCGCAACTTTATGGACCTAGCACCAAACCCTGAGGCACGAGCGTATGTACCACGTCCCCTGTATTTCTCGAAAGAGCATGTGGCAATGGGGACAGTCTTCTCCGTTGAGGGACAACCATTCTGTCTCAATCATGCCGCGCACGCTGTCATTCGAATGACGTGTGAGCCACGAGACGAGATCGCCAAGACGTTGCTCGGTATGCGCTATGGGGAGCAAAGGAGCTTTGAGTTGTCCGAAGGCACACAGATTGTTTGTGCCCATCATGAAGCAGGAACAGCGATGTGCGAGCAGTGCCTGCACGATGTGCAGCAAGGAGCGTATCTTCACCCTGAATTGGCCATAGCAGAACTTCTGCCAGAAGGGACCTTCGCTCCGCGAGCCGCTTAGAACTCGTACCACGCCTTCGGACGCGAGCTCGCCGTGCCTTCGCTCGCTGTTGCTGCAGAACGAACGGATGTGGTCGAAGCACTCTTCGGCGTTGTCGTCGTGGTCGAAGCCTTGGATGACGTGCTCTTCGTTGTCGTCGAGGACGTCACTGGAGGACGTGGGGCAACTGCGACTCTGCGTGGCTCGTAGAGACGCTCCCAGTCGGCAATGAGCGTTGTAGCGGAGCGTGAGGGGCGGTTGCGATCGTTCATCTGGAGCCGTTCGATCATCTCGCGTGCATCGGCGACGCTGATGCGTTCGTCAATGCGGGTGACCGTCATTGGGATGGCATTCTGATTGCTCAGAGCCTGGATGTAGGGATCGAACCAGTGCTTCGGCTTGCTTGAATCTACCCACGGCGTGAGTCCGTGTGCTCGTGCGAGAATCTTCGCGGCGTCCGCCATCGTGATTGGCGCGTCGGGCTTGAAGATGTCGTTGCCGTAACCGCGCACGAGGCCGTCGCGCATCGCGATGCAGATTTCCGGAGCGTACGGATTATCCACGCTCACGTCTCGGAAGAGCAGTTCGAAGCGAGGCGGAAAGACCGACGTGATGTCCCAGTAACAATTGTTGATGTCCGCTGGCGTGTAGAGCGAGCGAACGAAGAGTGCCGTGAACTCGGCGCGGGTGATCTGCGCGGACATGGGCAGATTGATCTCGACCAACTTGGCGCCGAAGGTCGCTTCACCACTGTCTGTTTGATCGAAGTCATCATTCTCTTCCAGAAGCGGGGACTCGGTCTGTTCCTCTTCTTCGGTGTCTTCTTCCTGCACTGTGTTTGAGTTCCGTGCTTCAAAATCTGCGTCCGCTTCTTCCTGTGTCTTCCAACCCGGATCCTCGCGGATGTGTCTCTCAGCGAACGAGGCGTGTGCTGTCGACGTCAGGAGAAGTCCGCAGATTGCAGTCAGGAAGGAGACGGCGAAACGCTTCATGAGAGTGGGGGGAAGTGCGGAAAGTAGTGCATCGTACGAAGTCAGATGCAGTCCCGTCAACGGGCTTCTGAGCAAGTCGTGTGAACGTCTCACGTCAAAAACTTCCTGTGTCCGATGATGACTCGGAAGCAATCGCTGAAAATCCCCTCTTACTTGAACAAAAAATGTATACTACAGTTTACCTCTTCCTCTAGGGCTCCGTGGAAACTATATAATCTTATGAATCAGCCAATTTCCGATGCCCAAAGCGATCGCAACAACCCACCAACCGACTGCTCCGCCGCTCAGAACGAGCATTGCAACGGACGGATCAATTCGTTCGAGGACGCTTTCCAAGATCCAGAGGAAGAGCGCATTCACGAGAATGATGGCAATCAATGTGGCGACGAGACGGATCGGAAGCGTGACCGCTTTGAGGAGCGGGCGGACGAACATATTCAGCAGCAGGAGGATTGCCGCAAGGATCGGCAGCGCCGTCCAGGCTCCGGTAATCATCAGATAATCCGGGAAGATGCGTGTCAGGAGCCAGAGCAGCAGTATCGTCAGCGCATACTGGATGATGAGACGGATCGGGAATGAGAGTGTGGCGAACATGGTTAGGATTGGTGGAAAGTAATGGTGACGGTTGAGCCATTGTCGAGTTCCAGTGTCGATTGATGATCGGCGGACGTTCCCAGAGTTGAGGTTGTCTGTGCGGCGATGAATGCGCCGTGTTCCTTGACGAGAGCGTCCGCGCCCGCAATCTGGAGGGTGATTTGGTCCTTCACCGAGAGCCCCGCGTCTTTGCGTTGCTGCTGGATATGACGGATGAGTTCGCGCGCGTCGCCTTCGAGGAGCAATGCATCGGTGACGTGGGTGTCGAGTGAGACAATGATGCCGCCTTCGGCTGCAATACTAAAGCCCTCTGCGCCGCGATAGTGCACAGGTGCTTCCTCTGCCGTGAGTGTTTCACCCAAAATCTCAATCCCACCGTCGGACTTCACGGTGAATTCTCCGCGCTTGCCTGCAGCGATGACCTCCTGCACTTTTCCGCCGAGACGCGGGCCCACCATGCGGGCATTCACTTGCAGGAAGCGCTCGCCGAGCTTTCCTGGGTCGTCCGTGAACGACACGTCTTTCACGTTCAGTTCCTGCAGCAGAAGTTGCCTGTCTTCATCCTCTAATTTATCCTTCCCAAGGAGTGCAGGCGGATAGGCGATTGTCGCATTCTGGAGCGGTGTTCGCACCTTCACCTTGCTGTTGCTGCGAATGGTCATACCAAGCGAGACAATGCGGCGCAGGAGCCTCGTCGTGCGGATCGATTTCTCTTCGGTCTTCTTCAGCGGTCTCGGCTCCGGCCAATCTGTCAGGTGGATCGATGCATGCTGTTCTTGCGTGAGGTTGAGATAGATCGCTTCCGTCGTGAAGGGAGCGAATGGCGCCAGGAGTTGTGAGAAGGTGAGCAGGACTTCTTCCAGGGTTGCGAGAGCGAAGCGGCGGTCTTCTTCAAATTGTTCCGGTGTTGCTTCAGGGGCGTCGCCCGTCCCCTTCCCAGCAAAGCGCCGGCGGGAAAGGCGGATGTACCAGTTTGTGAGAGCATCGAGATACTCTTCGATGGCGCTGCAGGCCGTGGCCAAGTCGTAGGCTTCCAGTTTTTCCGTGACGGTATTCACGAGATCCTGCGTTTCGGCGAGAATCCAGCGGTCGAGCGGGTGCGCCGACGCAGCACTGCGAGCGCCTGCGGTGAAATCTCCCAGTTGTGCGTAGGTCACAAAGAAGCTGTAACTGTTCCAGAGGGGGAGGATGATTGCGCGGAGTGCTTCTTCGAGTGTCTTCTCCGAGAATCGCATGTCTTCGCCGTGGACAGCGGGCCCACGCATGAGGGAGAGGCGCAGAGCATCGGCGCCGTGCTTCTCCATGACGATCCCAGTGTCGGGATAGTTCTTGAGACGCTTGCTCATCTTGCGACCGTCTTCCGCGAGGATCGTTCCGTTCACAATGCAGTGATGGAAGGCAGGGGACTGAAAGAGGGCAGCTGAGAGGACGGTGAGGGTGTAGAACCACCCACGCGTCTGGTCGATGCCTTCTGCGATGAAGTCCGCGGGGAAGTTTTTAGGCAAAAGGCCCTTCTCCCCTTTCTCTGATGAGCCGAATTTGAACGGGAATTGCTGCTGAGCGTAGGGCATGGAGCCGCTCTCGAACCAACAATCGAGAACCTCAGGGATTCGCTTTATGAAGGGCTGAAGTGAAATTTCTAACTTCTCGCAATTGCTCAAATGTGTCTTCAAAGCGTCAGTGTACGTCAGGTTTTGAATGACACTCGTCAGTGCACGTGCAGTTCCGCCGTGACAGATGACAAGAACGCGTTTTCCAGCAAATTTTTGGAGGATTTCCTCGCACGTTCCCTCTGTTCTCTTCAGGAACTGTGAAAGGGATTCTCCGCCTTCTGGCGTCGAGGGATGGAGTGCAAATGAGTCATCATCAGCTGTCGAAAGCTTCTGTGCCACATCTGCTCGTATTTGGCCCTCCCATTCTCCCATTCGATGCTCACGGAGACCTTCGAGTGCAACAACCTCACCGAGCCCAAGTTTCTTCTGCAGAATCTCTGCTGTTTCCATGGCGCGGACCATTGGTGAGCTGACAATCGCGTCAAACTTTTCATCCTTGAGCGTCGTTGCGAGTTTCTCCGCCTGCGACCGTCCTGTGTCATTCAAGGGAATGTCGTTTCCGCCTCCCTGGATGCGCTTATCACGATTCCAGTCAGTCTCACCGTGGCGAACGATCGTGAGCGAAACAGCACCCTTCAGTGGTTTTGTTGCAGGCCATTTCACGTCATCCACAATGTGCTTATGCAGATCGATCTCGGATTGCGCGTCGTGGTCCCAGTAGAACGCCACAGGCTCTGCATTTTTTGGGAGAGGAAGAACGCTCAACTTGTAGGGATCTTCCTGCGTGAAGAACCCTCGCAAATGCGTCAACGGCGATCCGTGTGTCACAACAACGAGGTGCTTGCTGCGATGGGCGGGCAGAATGTCGCGAAGGAAAGCGGAAATTCGCTTCTCAACATCGACGTTCTCCTCCATGCCCGGCAGGTAGTGCCAGCCGTTGGTGTCCCGCGTTTCAGCTTTGGCCATGCGCCGCGCCTTCATCGCTTTCAGGTCCTCCACGTTGTAGGCCGTTCCTTCATGGGGTCCGAATTGCGTTTCAATGAGGCGATCATCGACGATGATCGTCGCACCGGTTGCCTTCGCGATTGCTTCGGCCGTTTCCATCGCCCGTTTCATCGGAGACGAGTAGATGACGTCCACTTTTTGATTCTTCAAGAACGCCCCCGCGTCAGCCGCCTGCTTTTTCCCGGTCGCGGAGAGTGCGGAGCCAGGGGAGATTCCCTCAAAGACATGCGCGACGTTGTTGAGACTTTCACCATGGCGCACAGCGGTGACTTTCGTGTAGCGGATCGGTTTTTTCGCGCGAAGATCATCTCGGCTTCGGAGCACCGTCATCTCCGATCCATCGTCCGCTCGCCACACCGGGAGCGGCGTTCCCCAATAACGGTTGCGGGAAATCGCCCAGTCACGTGCTCCTTCGAGCCATTTGCCGAATCGACCGTCGCGGATGTGCTCTGGCACCCACTCCGTCTTCGCGTTTGCCGCGAGCATGTCCTTCTTGATCTTCTCCACAGACACGAACCACGACGACGTCGCGTAGTTGAGGAGAGGCGACTCACAGCGCCAACAGTGGGGGTAACTGTGTCGGTAGGAAGCGGAATCGAAGAGCGATCCGTGTTCCTTGAGCCACGCGATAATTTTTTTGTCTGTCCTCGATGGATCGTCCTTCGGCTTCACATCAATGCCTGCAAAATCCGTGACGGCTGGAACGAAGACGCCATCCATCGTCACGTGTTGGAGAATGGGGACATCCTCGCGTCGGCCAACGGCTTCATCGTCTTCTCCGAATCCCGGCGCAATGTGGACGATGCCCGTTCCGTCCTCGGTCGTGACGAAGTCTCCTGCAACAACCCGGAAGGCCGTCTTATACTGGGCGGCGAAATACGGGAAGAGCGGAATATAGGTGCGTCCGACGAGCGTCGAGCCCTTAAACGAGGTGGGTTTTTTCACATACTCTTTTCCCTTAAATATTTGCTCCAGTAAGGGCTCCGCGCAAATGTAGGTCTTGCCGTTATGTTCTACTTTTGTGTACAGAGTTTTCGGATGCACTGCGAGGAAGAGATTTCCGGGGAGTGTCCACGGCGTTGTGGTCCATGCGAGGATCGATGTGCCGGGCTCGTCCGTGAGCGCGAAGGCGACGGTCGCAGTTTGATCGTCGATCTCTTTGTATCCCTGTGTGACCTCGAAGTTCGAGAGCGGCGTCGCGCACCGTGGGCAGACGTGCATGGGCTTGTAACCCTCTTTCAGCAGTCCCTTCGCGTAGAGCTCCGAAAAGACCCACCAGATCGATTCCATGTAGTCCGGATCCATCGTTCGATAATCGTGGTCCATGTCGACGAAGCGCCCCGTGCGCTCGACCGTTTTGCGCCATTCCTGGACGTAGCGTTGGACAATCGCGCGGCAGAGTTCGTTGAATCGGCCAATGCCCATCGCTTCGATGTCCCTGCGGCTCTTGATGCCGTGCTCTTTCTCGATTTCATACTCCACAGGAAGCCCGTGGCAGTCCCAGCCGAATCGTCGCTCAACGCGCTTCCCACGCATCGTCTGGAAGCGTGGGATGACGTCCTTGATCGTTCCGGCGAGGATGTGACCGTAGTGGGGGAGTCCCGTCGCAAACGGAGGACCGTCGTAGAAGCTGAACGGTTCGCCGTCTTGTCGCTGCGTGATGCTACGGTGAAACACATTCTCCACCTGCCAGTATTTCAAAATCCCCGCTTCCAATTCGGGGAAGGATTGCCGGGGATCGACAGGATCGAAAGGCATGACAGAAGAGAAGACCCGCACAGGATAGCGGAGAGCTGCGCTTTCTCCCACCTTGTCGAGGTGAGGAAGAAAGAATGGAAGAATTCAACCGTCTAGCAAGATGGAAACGCCGCATTTTTTCATTGACGAGCGCTCTTCTAACCATAGAATGCACTGCACGTTTCTTCCCTTATGGACCTAAACGCCAGCAGCACAGGGGCAGATGGAGAGATCCCAGAGTTGGGTGGCATTCCTGATGTGTACATTGTCTCAGGTTTTTCGGAATCTGGAATGCCTGCAACGCACGGTGATGATGTTATAAAACTACAAGCATTAGCCGAGACGGCTCTCAAGCATGGGGAACAGCAAGCTGGTGTGACATACCGAAACATTAGTGGAGATCGAGCTGATGCCCGTCGAAGAATGATCGCTGTCGTTGCAGGGAAGGAGTATAGAGGCTCGATGTTTGACGCACTCGTGCAGGCTTTTAGGTGCCTGCTGATGAGTCATGGAGATGTTGCTAATGCACAACAGCATTTTGAGACAGTCTCGTGACGATTGAATTTTGTGTGGTAGAATCATTCTTATGACTGAAAGCGAGACCGCGTTTCTGGCGTCTCTTGAGCGGTGGTCTCCTTCTGATCGGAGCCGAGTGCAGGTTGCACTCGATTTTGCAAAGCGCTCTCATGAGGGACAGCAGCGGGCGTCGGGCATTCCCTATATCGTGCACCCGATTGCCGTCGCGCAGTATCTGGTTGATCTTGACGCCGATGCGGAGACGGTCATGGCTGCACTTTTGCATGACATTATGGAGGACCAGGGAGCAACCTTCGAGGAAATTGAAAAGGCTTGTGGCACAACGGTGGCTGTCCTCGTCGACGGAGTGACAAAATTATCGAAGCTCCGATACGAAGGTCGACGCGAGGCGAGGCAATTGGCGTCTCTCCGAAAATTGCTGCTGACTGCGAACGATGACTTACGCGTCATTTTTATTAAGCTCGCAGATCGTTGGCACAACATCCTTACGATTGATGCGCTTGCCGAAGACAAGCGAAAGCGCATCACGATGGAGACGCTCGACATCTACGTTCCGTTTGCGCGCCTCGTTGGGCTCTGGGAATTAAAATCGTTTTTTGAAGAGGTGTGCTTCCCGCTGGCACTGCCGGAGGAATACGCCGTTTGGCACAAAGCGATTGCAGAAGCGCGAAAGAATCTTTTGGAGAAACGCCAGGAGTTTGTCGCGCGTGTGAATGCCGAAACGCGGTTCCACGTCGAAGCGTCGCTCGACCTCATGACCGATTACCACGTGTATCAAAAATTCGGCGGCGTCATCAATCGTTTGGAAGAATCGTACAGCCTTGATACGGCTCAACTGCTGCTTGTCGGGAAGGATCTGCGCGATATCGACTGTTACCGAGTGCTCGGTGAAGTGCACAGCCGCTACCCCGTCGTATTTGGTTCTTTCCGTGATTACATCAGCATTCCAAAGCCGAACGGATATCAGGCGCTGCATACAGCAATTTCGCTCAGTGCCTCGAATCAAGTGCGTGTGAGGATTCAAACGATTCCCATGCGTGAACATGTCGTACGGCGCAAACTTTCTACATGGATCGGCGATCAGGAAAACGACGTGTACGATCTTCTGGATGCGATGAGCGAAGCGTCTGAGGATGTCACATTCCGCCGCGATCTCAATAATACGCTCCTTGCAGAGCGCATCACGGTTTTCACGGGTGAAGGGGAACAAGTGCATTTGCCGGAAGGTGCGACAGGAGTGGATTTTGTCTATGCAGTCTCGCCGGATGTCATTGAGTCGCTCACGGGCGTTCGTGTGAATGGTGAGTTGCGTGAATCCATCGTCACGCTGAAGTCGGGAGATCGAGTTGAGCCGGAGCTCCTGAAAGGCGGCACGCCTCGAAATTTACGCAGGGTGTGGATGGACCGGTCGAAGTCTGCCGGCGTCAGGAGACTTCTTCATGACAATCTCCAACATCAATCACTGCCCGTGCGTGCCCAAGTGGGGTGGCAACTGCTCGAAGAAGAATTCAATAAACTTCTGTTGCCTGTGAGTTGGCTCCGACGACGGAAGCCGCTCCAGGAAAAACTCGCACGTGAGATGCGCAGAGAATCGTTCCAGCAACTCTTGGACGACATCAGCACGGGTGTTGTGTCCGTGCGACGCGCGGCCGAGCTCTATCAGCGCATCATCGATACGTCACCCTCGCTGTTCATGCGATTACTCAAGTTCTTCAAAATGCTTCCGAAGAGCCAACGCCTCAGTCGTGATGCGCAAGTCTTGGACATCGAAGTCCACGCTCTCAACCGTAAAAAAATGATCTACGACATCACGCGGTGTTTTGCTGAACGCGACATCAACATCGTGAGTTTCGCCGTCTTCGCCGTGCCCCCGAACGCCGCTCTCTATCGCATAAGGATTGAAATCGAAAATATGCAGCAATTGGACGATTTATTCGATACGTTGCGCCAAATCCCGATGGTGACCAAGGTATTGCGTCTAAGCTGATATTATGTGATATTATGCTCTTGCTCCTCCCCTTCGCAGTTTCGTATGACAGACCCATTGGATTCAGGCGATTATTACAATGATCTTTCTCTTGAATATGATAATTTGTGGCTAGGTCATAGAAAGAATGCTCGTCATGAAGCGGACGTGAGGAGTTCTTGGTGGAAGTTTTCGAATCTTTTGCAAAAAGACGGGGTTGCACTAGAAGGAGGAGCGATTATCGTTGCCGGTCCAGGGTACAACGTTGCCGACAACGGAAATTTCGATCGAGCGTCGGTGGAAAATTTCCTTGGTCGTTTTGCGCACATTATTCCTGCAGACTTTTCCACGGGCGCTCTTCTGAACGCAACAAGATCAATGGAAGATACTGCCCGTGTAGTGCGAGGGAAAATTCGTTTGGCGCGTACAGACTTTTCCGGAGGCATCAGCACAAAATTTGAACATCAAGTGGAGGATCGCATCGACAGGATGAACACTCCGCAAGACGTTGAGGAATTTTTGACATGGCTTGATCAAGAAGCGCGGCCGGAAAAAATCGCTGCAATGCCGTTAGGGGCAGGTTCCTCTGATGCTGGTAATCCTGAATCGGCCAGTATTCATATGGCGCATGGACTTGATTTACGTCAGATCACGAATCAAACAGCAGACGTTCGAGTTATTATCAGCAGTCTGCTGCTCGCAGGAATGTTCGCCGTCCAAGAGGCGCAATTTCGTGAACAATTATTTGCCATTGCAGAGCGGCATCCTGCAGAAATGAATAAGGACGAACTGAAATATGCTCTTATGCGATGGCATGTGTGCATTAATGAACTCAATTTATATGTCACGAACAATTTCCTTTCGCAAGCAGCACAGTTCTACCCTAAAGCACATCATCTGCACATCGTCGACATTGATTCGCATTACTCGGAATACGACGTACACCCGCGTTTAGACATGGGAGCATTGCGCAAACGCGTTACGGCTTTAAAAATGGATATGACTGTCATTAAAGTGTGGACGGCTGACGACTCTGGTGAGACTCCATCACATACTCACACCATGAATGCCATAAAACTCCATTTGCCTGAAAAAAAGACTGAATCCAAGCCTCCAGAGGACAAGAACGGGGGAGAACAAGGAAAACCAGTACGATGATGGGTCGTATTGCCTGAAGCCTTATAGGTTTTATACTGATCTCTTTCATGCCTCCTTCCGAGTCAGAATCGGCGAGCGATTCTCCTGAGGGGGCTTCATCAGGAAATTCTCTTCCCAATCCTCTCAAACAACTTCTTGCATCAGCTGTTCCTAATACTGTCGAAAAGATTGATGAACAGAAACTTGCGCTTGTTGAACAGTTGCGACGATTGGAAGAAGCTCGACAGAAAATAGAGCCAAGGCCTCCAACGCTTCTCTCCCAAATCACTGATGCAAATGTTCCGGCGGCGGTTGCAGCGGGTACGACAGAAGCGTTTAAGGCGCTTGCTCTTCGAGGAAACGAAGAATCGTTCTATCGGGATATCATTCCAGATCTTGCGCATCGCGTGAGCGTTGAAATTTTCTTATTTGTGCAGAAAATATTCGCGCGGCGAATTCAGTCCATTGTTCAGCATTTGGATATTACACCTGTCTATCTTGCGATGCGTGCAGGTTTTGAGAATCAACTTCAAATGCACGATAACATCATTGAAGAGATTCAAGGGGAGTTGCTCGGAGAATATTTGCCACAGGGAGAGGAGAAATTAAGAGAAGTCCTTCAGTTGCCGCCGATCGAAAAAGTGGAACACACGATCGATAAACTGTTATTTCCTGATGAAGAATTGTCCAATGTGCCGCCGCATACAATGGATGAACATCTAAATTCCAACGCAATAGACGATTTTAAGGGACGTACAATCTACTTTTGGATATGGGAAATTATGCGCCACAGTGCGTTGGCAAACGTGCAGCGGAAACTATCGCAAGAAGAAGAGCGAAAAGTCATGGAAGCGTACACATGGGCTGAGGCCGGCGTATCGTTCGATGAACTCACGCAGCTTTTGACGGCACAGGTTGAGAAAACTTTTATTCGTACGGGGCCGATGTTTGTTGGGCGAGATGTGTGGCATACGTGCGGTAACGCCATCGCACGGTATTTTGGAAAGTTTAAGCAGGGCCGTGGATTATCCGGCGAGGAACGGCGACAGGAAATTCTCCAGGCAGAAACAAGCCGAACAATCCAACAATGCAGCCTGGAATCGTCGTATGTGGAACAAGGCAAACTCGGCAAGAAAGCATATCGACCACTAAAACCAAAAGAACGTGCAGTGACGGGAAAAGTTGGCGTGAGGCTTGCGGGCCACGACGACATGGGAAATTTTACTCAAGAACAACTGGATGCGGACATTCTGTCTGCTCAGCGTGTGGAAGAAAATCTGACACGCTGGATGGAACCCTTACTCGATCAACCTAATAGAGGTTACCTGCTGCCAGAGGAAACAGCGGGTGTTGAAACATTCATGACGCAGGGTGGTCATGCGAGTCGATTTACCTCTGATCAATTCAAATTCATTCAACATCATGGAGTTGTGTTGTTGCTTGAACTGGAGGTGCGAGAAAACGTTAAACTCGTGCTGGGCACTATCTCTGCATTGAGCCGTGCGCTCTGTGCGCCAAAACCTGGAGCAAAGGACTCTGCTGAATGGCATAACCAACAACAAGCGACTGATTTACTTCCTCAGTACGATCTGCGAGATCTTGATTTTACGGATGCCGTTGACGAAAAGGAACGCGAGCGGTTTTTTGTTACAGCGGGGAGGAAGATGCAAATTTGCCGGTCGAGCATGATTGAGACATTAGATCAGGAGAATTTTCCTCAATTGAAAGGAGTAGAGCTTCCAGAGGGATGGGAAAATTTGACGCTCCGTCGCATGGGTTTAGTTGCACTTCTCAAATGCATCGTTCTGATGCTGGGGAAGGATTGGAGCAAAGACACCGTGACGTTCAATATTGGAACGGTGGCTGGCATGGGGTATCTCGGTGTCAATAATCCGAGTTTGCACCACAACTCGTGGGCAAGTCCGTTTATGCAGCGGAAGCTTTTCACACCCATTAAAGACGGCATCAATATTTCATGGATGGCATACAAAGCGGAAATAGAAGACGCCATCGACGAGGTGTGCAGAATCATCTATGGAAAACAAGGTGAATGGAACATTCAGAAGATCGAACATCTCAAGGCAATGATCTACATGCAACTCGACATCCGACGCGCAGCAGGACTCCATGCTCCCTTTTAAACTATGCTCCTCGAACCATACCTTCACTACGCAGATCCGGCATTAGAGGAAAAGTATGAGATAGCTTTTCGAAAACCGACGACAAGAGAAGTGGTGAGGGAAGTGGGTCGAGTCCGCAGAGAAGTTGAGATCATGCTCGCAAAGCTTGGAGTATCGGAGTTCGAACTTAAGCCGCCAATGAAGGGATTTCTTGTTCATGATCTCACGCTGAAACAACGAGCAGCTCTCAATGAAGCGCTTGGTCTTCCCTATGCACAACGAAATCTCGCGGAGCGAGAGAACATCTTAAAACAGCCGATACACGAAAATCGCGAAAGAGTTGTTCACCTACCCACATATTTCGCACGCCGAAATATCAAAGCTTCGTTTTCAACGAGACCGTTTCATGAGGCGTGTGAACAATACGCAGGAACGGAGAGAATTCCGTATATGCGCACGTCAGTCGCAGAACAATTTGCGGATGCATTTGACGCTCTCGCGGAGCTTAACATGTCTCCCATTATCGAAGATTCCTGGAGGCCGATGGAAGTACAGCGAGGCCTCTACCGCAGACGCGTTGCAGGAATAGCCAAAAATAACAAACTATGGACTCCACCGGAGATCGCAGAAGTCGCATCCAGCTTCACAGCGAACATGCCAGGTCTAGCGGGACATCAGGCGGCTTCAGCGCTCGATTGGGGGATTATGGAAGGAAAAACCAGACTCGACGTCGGCAATACGTATCCGGAAGGAAAACCGGTGAGCTCGCTCGATTTTCCGTACGTCACGTACAGCCAATGGCGCGCCCGAAAGATTTTCGAAACCCTCATGCTTGCTCTCGGTTTCAAATTACTCAAAACAGAAAACTGGCATGCTTCTCGTGGCGATCGAGGGATGAGTCTCGGTACGCAGGTCCCTGCCCCGAAGATCATTTACGGTCCCATCAAGAATTTCGATCGTACGACGGGAAAAGTGGAGCCCTATCCAAAGAATGAGATCGATGTGCCGTTCTTCACTCCTGATGAAATAGGTGAAATTGTCGAGCAAGCACGCGCTGCATGATAGGTGAGACACTATTATGCAGACTCCCCATTCAGTTGCTGATTGGTTTTTCGTTGAACAAAGCTGCGGTAGGCAAACAACGATGCACACACGAGCACAAAGGCTATCACTGCGTACTCGGAGAACGGCAAGACGATGCCGAGCAAGATGATTTCAAAGACAATGGCGAGTGGCACTTCCATGAGCGATAGATCCGTGATGCGCGAGAATCGAGCACGTTGGAGCACTGCATGGAAACATGTGTGGGGAACGAAGACGCAGAAGAAGGTATAGAGGAAGATGTTCAACAGAAGCGGCGGCGTGAGAAGGGAGAAGCTCAGGAGCGGCAGCAACACCAGTCCAACAATGCCGAAAATGCATCCCACCTGGAACAAGAAGAATGGGTAACGGATGCCAATTTTCCCTTTCTGCATCGCTCGTTCTGAGACCTGCGAATACAACATGTACGCCAAGAGCGACGTCGTCGCGAAGATGATTCCTGCGAATGAGTCCATGTGATGAAACTCAAATGCGATGAGTGCGCATGCACTGACTGCACTTCCGATGAGCATGGTTGGTTTGTGCAAATTTCTGCGGGCGACGAAAATCAACGGCAGCAAGAAGACGTTGAGACGGAGAATCGTGAGGTGGACGGAGGCGGGTAGCCACGACAGGGACAAGTATGTGCAGAGTGTGAGCAGCAATGACGTCACGGCAGGGAGAATGGCGATGCGTGTTCCTTTGGGAATAGGCGCGAATGCGCCTCCGTGCATCGCACTCCAGACGACCAACATGATCGTTGCGAGGACACAGAACGACAATGATCGCAGCGTGAGAAGATCGAGGGTGGTGACGCCTTGCAGCAACAACCACTTGGCAATGACGGGATTGAGGGCCCAGAAGAAGACGACGAGGAGCATGAGTCCGATGGCTCCACGGAGAGGGCTACGGATGCTCACATGCTTTGCGCCACTCGTAATGAGATCCTTTTTCAGTGTTTGTGATTGATCATGTGAGAGCGGCGTGCTGAAGGAAATGCGCGTTCCACTGTCTGTCGATCGCATCGACGATTGAATAGTGTGGGAGGATGCGCCGCCGTAGAGTCGTGTAATGCGTTCGAGGAGTGCAAATGCTTCACCTGCAGAGGCAACCGTAAAATCTGTCGTTGTCTGTACGGGCGCCACTGCACGCGGATGTTTGCCGCCGCCTGTGAGAGCGGTGATGACCGTGTTGCTGTCGAGTCGTCCGCTTGCGATGGCTTCGTATGCGTCGGTTTCGGAATGAAAGCCCATTTCATAGAAGATGCTCTTGAGAAGTTTTTCGTCGAATTCTTCGAGATACCACTTGCCGCGCTCAATGAGTGCTTCTTGCAAGAGTGATCGACCGATTGCCCGAAGTTCTTCCTTGGAGGTCTGCCCAAGATACGAGCGAATGAGAGCCGCCGCGAATCCCGTCTGCACTGCGTGGAGCCAGTCACGAATCACCGTTGGGTGCATATCCAGTTCGATCGAGAGCGTCACGCCGTTTTCGAGCGGCTGACTGAACGGCACGAGACCTCCCTTGATCTGAATACCCTTCGTCATGTTGGCGCGTTCGTGTAACAGGAAAAACGCACCGTCGAGAGCCGTGGAGCCAGTCGGCACCTGCACGCTCTGACCATCCGGTCCATAGATCGTGATGGTTTCCTGCAGGATGTCGCTCTGCAGACCCTCCCAAAACTCGGCGCTCTTATCAATCGTGTCGGTTGCAATCGTCGCAATGTGCTTTGTCCACGGCAAATAATCGAGCGGCCCCTTTGCCTTATTGTCGAAACAGAAAATAGTAATGCCGCGGTGGGCGTACAGTTGCATCTCCTCCGTGCGGATTTTGCATCGAACGCGCGTTCCATCTTCGAGAATGATCGTCGTGTGCAATCCCCGATAGCCGTTGATCATCGGTCCATTGATGAAATCTTGGAACGACAGGATCTCACGTTGCCACAATTGGTGCAGCGCGCCCATGACTTGGTAGCACTCGTCCACGTTTTTGCAGACGAACGTCACAGCCATCGTGGCGATGCCCGTGACCCGCGCGCTGTGCGATTTCAGCTGTTCCCTGAGGCGATACCACGATTTTTGTTCGTACAGGATCGGCATCTCTTGTATGAACTCCGGATGATGCTGGTACAACATCTCTGTGAGCATGCGGAGCACAGGTTGTCCTTTCGCATCTTTCGCGATGCGCAATTCCTGCAATCGCGCATGGAGTTCCGGCTCAAGGACTGCCAAACACAATCCTTCAAGCGTGGTTTGCAGGTCGCGCATGCACAGGCGGTCCGCAATTTTTACGTAAATATCCATCGTTTCGCGCGCAACCATCATCTGTTTTTCCATCGGCATGTGGCCGATCGTTTGCATGTTGTGCAATCGGTCTGCGAGTTTAATCACCATGATGCGCACATCCTGCTGCATCAGCGTGAACATTTTGCGAAGGGATTCTGTTTGTTCATTCAAACTCGGTCGCTGGTCCACATCGGTGAGCTTCAAACGCGTGACGCCGTCGATGAGTGATGCAACATTCTTCCCAAATCCTTGTTCAATCTCCTTTACCGTCATTGGTGTGTCTTCAACGGTGTCGTGGAGGAGTGCGGCGATCACCGTATCCCGGTCGGCGTCCATATCGAGGAGGATGCGCGCGACGGCAATAGGGTGATGGAAGTAGGGTTCTCCCGACATTCGTTTTTGTTCTCCATGCGCGCGCGCTCCAATCTCAAACGCCTTCTCTATCTCCGCTTGTTCTGCGGAAGAAAACCGCCGGAGGTGATGGCGAAATTCGGTCCAGTGCACAAGGGACAATAGTAGAGTTTTCCCCTCTGCAATGCAACATACACATTCTTCGCATCACTGACTTAGGAGATACGTTCGAACGTTCTTGAAAATCTTATTCTCGGGCATTGCCTCTATTTCCTCCTTCGTAAACCACTTCAATTCATCCGCCTCATCTTCCGCGATTGTGAGTGCTTGTTGCATGTCGAGCGGACGCGCAAGAAACAAAAAATCCATATGCTGATGCGCGGGCTGCGCCGGTTTTCCCGGAGCGCCATCAAACGGAGGAATGTCTTCGAGCAACATCGCGAATGGTTTCTTGAGCATGCGTCCCTCCTCTGCAGCGCCCATGAATAAATTGTGCTGTGTCTCGCCGAGAATCTCGACGTCGAGCCCCGTCTCTTCTTTGCACTCTCTCCGCGCGGTCTCTTCAGGCGTTTCATTTTCATCGACATGTCCACCCGGAGGCATCCATCGTTGTAGACGTTTGTGCCACAGTAGAAGCACGCGACCCTGATCATCGCGGACGAACGCTGTGGCGGTGAAGTGGCGCTGCATGGAGTGAGTATACCTCACGCAGTCTTGGCCCCCCCTCACCCTAGCCCTCTCCCGAAACGGGAGAGGGGATTGTTACGCTTTTATAAAGGCATCGTTTTTACCTCTCCCTAGGGGGAGAGGTCGGTCCCGCGTCCGCGGGGCCGGGTGAGGGAAGCGACGTTCGCCTTTAAACGTCACTTCTGCTTCTCCAACACCTTTGCCAAGTACTGCCCCGTGTAGCTGCCTTTCACCTTCGCGACTTCTTCCGGCGTGCCAACACCAACGATCTTTCCGCCGCCGCTTCCGCCTTCTGGTCCAAGATCGACGATGTAATCGACGGTTTTGAGCACGTCGAGGTTGTGCTCAATGACGAGCACTGTGTTCCCCTTATCAACCAAGCGCTGGAGCACTGAGAGGAGTCGGCGAATGTCATCGAAGTGGAGACCGGTCGTCGGTTCATCCAAGATGTAGAACGTCTGTCCGGTCGAACGACGCAGAAGTTCCGTCGCGAGTTTCACGCGCTGCGCTTCACCACCGGAGAGCGTGTTCGCGCTCTGACCGAGGTGGAGATATCCAAGACCGACGTCGTCCAATGTCTGCAGTTTCTTCTTGAGAGCAGGAACTGCGCCGAAGAAGTCCGTCGCTTCCGTGACGTTCATGTCGAGTGCCTCGGCGATGCTTCGTCCCTTATATGTCACTTCGAGTGTCTCGCGGTTGTACCGCTTGCCGTGACACGCTTCGCACGTGACGAACACGTCGGGGAGGAAGTGCATCTCGATCCTCTTGAGACCATCACCTTCACACTCTTCGCATCGTCCGCCTTTCACGTTGAACGAGAAGCGTCCCGGTTGGTAGCCGCGGAGTTTCGCTTCCGGCACTGCCGAGAAGAGATCGCGGATGTCGGTGAAGATGCCGGTGTACGTTGCAGGGTTTGAGCGCGGCGTGCGACCGATAGGGGACTGGTCGATCACAATCGCTTTGTCCAAGTGCTGGAGGCCATCGAAGCTACCCACGTTTTGTGGCTTGCCGTGGGCCTTATTGAGGACATTCAAGAGTTGCGGAGCGAGGATGCCGTGAATGAGGCTCGACTTGCCGGAGCCAGAGACTCCCGAAATACCAATGAACGTTCCGAGCGGCAATTTCACATCCACGTGTTGCAAGTTGTGATGGTACGCATCCTTCACTTCGATCGACTTTCCATTTCCTCCGCGTCGCTTCTTCGGAATTTCGATGAACTTCTTTCCGCTCAAGTACTGGCCCGTCACGGATTCCTTATTCGCAATGAGCGTGGCCGGTGTTCCTTGTGCCACAACTTTGCCGCCGTACTTTCCAGCACCCGGACCAATTTCCAAAAGATAATCCGCCGCTTCCATCGTTTCTTCATCGTGTTCCACGACGATCACGGTGTTTCCGAGATCGCGGAGCTTCGTCATCGTGGCGATGAGGCGCGCATTGTCGCGTTGATGCAGACCGATCGACGGTTCGTCCAGCACATACAGCACACCTTCAAGTGCAGAACCTATCTGTGTTGCCAAACGAATGCGTTGCGCTTCACCGCCGGAGAGCGTTGATGCAGAGCGTGAGAGCGTGAGGTACGTGAGACCGACGTTCTTCAAGAACAAGAGACGTGCGACAATCTCGTGCAGCACTTTCTTCACGATCGTGTACTCGAATTTCGACAGTGACGTCTCTTTTGTACCCTTCTTCTCATTGGGTGTGAGTCCGGCGAAGTATTCCTCCGCTTCGATGATGCTGAATTCCGTCGCATCGACGATGTTCTTCCCGCCGACCGTGACGCCAAGAATGGCTCTCTTGAGCCTTCTTCCGCCACACGAGGGGCAGGGGAGTTCGAGCATGTATTCCTCGATTTGCTGACGGACGTACGCGCTGTCCGTCTCGTTGTGTCTGCGCTGCAAATTCGGGATCACGCCTTCGTACGTCGTCTTGTACGTTCCGCCGAATCGTCCCGTGTCCATCTCGACGTTCAATGGATGTTCATACCCGTGCAGGATGACCTGCTTGTGTTCGTCTGAAATATCTTTCCACGGCTTCGAGAGGGTGAATCCCACTTCGACTGCGAGTGCCTCAAGCACTGCGACCATGTA
>CAZBSN010000004.1:0-19602 GCA_964494435.1 uncultured Candidatus Peribacteria bacterium
CGATTGTCCATCGCCGTCATGAGTTCCTTCTCCGCTTCCTTCTTCTGCTCTTCGTTCACCGTGATCACGATGTACGCGGCGAAGTAGACGATCTGTTCCAAGGTCTTAATAGGAAGATCGAGGAGAAGACCAATACGGGAAGGCGAAGAACGGAGGAACCAGATGTGCGCGATTGGCACGGCCAAGTTGATGTGGCCCATGCGTTCGCGGCGGACGATGCTGCGCGTGACTTCAACACCACACTTCTCGCACACCACTCCTTTATAACGGATGCCCTTATACTTTCCGCAGAAACACTGGAAGTTCTTGGTTGGTCCGAAAATGCGCTCGCAGAAGAGACCGTCCGGCTCCGCGCGTTGCGTGCGGTAGTTGACCGTTTCGGCCTTCGTCACTTCTCCACGGCTCCATCCGAGGATGTCGTCCGGGCTCGCGACGGTGAGTGCAATCGCATCAAAGGAATCAGTAGCTGCGGTCTGCTGGTTCGGCGTGGACATACGGACGAGAAGAAGGAAGTAAGAATGAAGTGCTGACGAGAAGGAGTCCGAGTCCCCTCTCCCACGGGGAGAGGGTTAGGGTGAGGGGGTCGAAGATGGCTTCACAGAGCCAAAGTCCTAATTTCCCTCCACCTACGAAAATCCGCCGCTCCCCTGCTCTCTTCGTCTAAAAGTGAGCGAGGAACGTCGGTGAATGTGAACGGAGTATACGAAAGCTTGAAAGCTTCGCAAGTGTTTTGCCGTCGAAAAATTACGTCTGCTTAGGAGTTGCCTCCCTTCGCTGATAGATCGTCATCACTTTTTCAAATTCATCGATCGTCAGACCGTCAGGTAACTGAGCGCCGACACGATCGCGTGTGACGTCCCACTCAGTTCCAAAAGCAACGGTCTTTCCTTCCCATTTTTGACCGCCCTTGTAGAACGCAGAAGCACCTTCCACCGTTTTCTTCAATTCAGACGCAGCAGCCAAGATGCGGTCAAGGAAGCTCTTTTGAGCTGTTTCATCTTTCATACTCAGGAGCGCTGATTTGATCTGTGAATCTTTTTTGAGAATTGAGTCGGTCTCATCCTTCGTAAGCGTGTTGTCCGCAAGCATTTTTTCCAGTTCTGCAATCGCCTGCGTCTGCTCTAATGTGATTTGCTCTTGAGGGGCAGGGTTCACTACTGGATTCGAAACTGGAGCCGGAACCTGCTCCACTGGAACGACAGCAGGAGAGGCCGCCGGCACCTCGGACTGCGTAGCTTTATAGACCCTCACGAGCTTTTCCAGCTGAGACAGATCTAAACCTTTCGGTATGAGTGAACTGACATCACCAGCGGGAACTTTCCATTCCTTTTTTTGCAGATCGTACTTGTCACATGCATCTTTGAAAGACTTCTCAAAATCTGGAGATGCAGCCATGATTCTATCGAGCAAATCTTTCTGCTGATCAGGTGGAAGGTTCAGCAAGCCAGTCTTAAAGTTCTCATTGGCAAGGAGTTCATCGGTTTTACCAGAAGACAGCTTTTCGGTAAGCATCGTTTGTAAACGCTCCAATGGAGTGTCTGGCATTTCTGGAACATCATCCTGAGGAGCTGCCCCAGGCTTAGGCTGCTCACCTGGTTTCTGTTCCGGCTCAGGCTCGCCAGTTGGAGCAGTTGCCGGGGAAGCTATCGGTCCCGCGGTAGGACTTGCAGTTCTTTTAGCAGGATTCCCTTCATTCACCCTCTTGAATGATTCAAAGAACTTCGTGATTTGTTCATCGGACGGAGGGATCGCACCCATCTCCTTTTTCACTGTATCGCGTTGGTCGGTTTTTCCTGAACTCCACATGTTCGCTCCTATATTGAGGCGAACTTTATTCACACTCGTCGACTTCAACATCTCCCCCATCATTTCGTCACGATCCGCATCATTGCCATTGAAGAATTTTTCGCGGATGACGGAATCTCCAACGAAGGAATCAATAGACGCATTCTGTCCGGCCATTTGTTTCACGCGTTCAACTGGATCCGTAACACTAGCAGGTACATCAACCTTCTTCTTTTTTCCGAGACCGAGCATGTCACCCAAGTTCGGCAACATGTCTTTGATCTTTCCCATGAACGCCTTCAAGAATCCCATGACGCCGCCGACGCGGTTCATAATGCGCTCCATGATGTCGCCGTTGAGGACTTTCACTTGTTTGTCGCGCAGAATAATTTCTTCGATGGATCGACCCTGCTTATCTGGCTTGTCCGTCTTATAGTTCTCCGGATTGATATCGATGCCGAGCGCTTGAAGTTCTGCCATTTTGAACTGCCGGTCGAGTGGTTTTGCATTGTTGTAGTCGAATGCGTTTACCTTGGCTTGGAGACTTGTTTGCAAATTCTTAACTTCCGCTTCAGAGAGATGACCTTCTGGAGTTGGGCCAGATGCGGGAGCGGCTGCGGGAGCTGGGGCAGGTGCGGGAGCGGGCTTTGCCGGTGCTGCTGGTTTTGGTGTTTCAGGAGGTTTGTTGCTCTCTGGTGGCTTGCTTGATGGTCCTGTTGTAAGAGGTTCGATGAATTTCCCCAACGCCGAGGCGGCGTCACGTGCAACATCGCCCAACTTCGACAGATCCCATGCAGGAGGCATGTCTTTCTGTCCTGCCTTGCCTTTGTTCATGTCGAGGATCGGACGCAATCCGGCAGCGTCATAGGCGTTTGATCCACCGCCTAGCTTTTGAACACGCGTAGAGTTTACGGAGAAGAATCCACCTCCATTGTCTGCTTGAGGTGCTCCTGACGGCACAAGCGTTCGCAGAGTATCCACCGCGTCCATGAGCGACTTCATCGCCTTATCGATCTGATCGGTCGGGTTCAACTTCTGCAATTCCGCTTGAGCTGCATCGATGCCCTGTTGGAACGTGGTTTCCAGAATTTTCACAGCATTCTCAGGCTTCAATGCTTCGATTGCCTGTTGGACATTTGCATCAGCAAGCGCGGCTTGGATAAGTGCTTTGTAGTTTACATCGACTCCGCCCGTGCGACGATCGATCTCCCTTCCAAGATCTCCGATAAACTTTTGAATCGCAGCAGGAATCTCTTTCAGCTTGTTGAACGAATTTGGATCGACTTCAGGAATGACAGTAGGCTCCTGAACATTTGGTTTGGCGTTAGAAACGAGAGGAGTATCCACCGTCGGCTCATCCCAGAGAGCCGGCAATGGTTCCAGCGATGGGCGTGTTTGATCTACGTTACTGACAGCATCCCTGGCGACACCTGTCAGAACGCCCGACACAGTACCTCCTATTTCTGGATTTGCTGGAGGCGCCGTACGTGCAAGGAGAGACGGTTCGAGCGGAATCTCCGGTGCTGGAGGCACTTTTGCGTTATCGGCAAGAACTTCTTCCGACAGCGTTCGCACTATTTCAGGTTTCTGCTCGGGTATTGCAAGAGACGGCTCAGGCAGCATTTCTAGACGATCCGGATTTGCTGGAGGCGCCGTACGTGCAAGGAGAGACGGTTCGAGCGGAATCTCCGGTGCTGGAGGCACTTTTGCGTTATCGGCAAGAACTTCTTCCGACAGCGTTCGCACTATTTCAGGTTTCTGCTCGGGCGGTGTTTTTTTTGAAGGTGCAGCGGCAACTGCATTTTCAGGCGTTCGCACCGTTGCTTTCTTCGCAATGCGCGTCCCCTCACCAACGGTAGAGCGTTCCAAGTTCGTCAGTTCAGCGACAATACTTTCGATTCTCTGAGTCCTTGCTTCAATTGCAACGTACGAAAATTTGTCCATTTTTTCAATCTGCTCCTTCGCTGATCGATGCTTCGCCATAATTGCTGATCCGCGTTTTTCAAAATTGTCTGCGAGATTCTTCCATCCCTGATCCTGTGGGAATTGTTTCATCTTCGCCTGAAGATGCGTCTGAATTACTTTAAGACGATCGTAGACCTGTTTGTACTCTTCTCTCACCTTGACGAAGCGCGATGCCAAAGCTCCCGCACGTTCAATGCGAAGAGCGCTCGCCTGCGCTTCTGGACTGATCTTCTTCATGTTTATCTGTTTTTCACGCCGACTTTTAATTTCGCGACTCCTCGCTTCGAGGTCTGAATTATCCGTACGCTCTTTCTCTGACCGCTCACCTGGTCGGCGATACCGAAACGCATTGCGGTTGTTGTCACCACCGCGTGGCGTGTTTTCGGATTCAGGCTGTACACGTTGCTCTGGATTGACGAAACACAATCGCGCCTCACGTTCCGTAAACCGCTTCTGAGAAGAATGGCGCATCATGCTGCGGTGGAGGAAGGGGTTTCCTCTTCCAAAAATTTGCGTTCAAGTTCCGGAAGAACCGTCGCTTTTTCTGCCACCTCTTCATCGGCATGATCGAGCGACGTTGCTTGTCTTTCTGTGTGTACGCACATCTCTGCCAACTCCTTCGTCTCCAGCTCCATTTCAGCCATCTCGCCTTCGATCTCATCCAAACGCTGTTCTGAGGTTGGTGTGGGTGTGTTCGACATATCAAAGCATTATACCACAAAAGGGGCACTTTTCCCAAGAGGATGTGTGTCTCAGAACGTGATGCCAGACGCCGTCATTGACCCTCGGATTTTGGCTGACCCTTGCTGAAGTTCCTCAATCCCCTCCCCAAGCTGATCGGCCCGCCGTTTGGCCTCAGCAGCCGCGTCAAGGACGGGTTGTGTGAGGTCTTGCCCAAGGTCGAGCGCACCGCTCACGGTGTCGCGAGCAAAGTCCTGGCCTTGCTGATACGAATCCGTGACATTCGATGAAAGACCGCTGCAACCAGCGAGAAGAAAGACAGCAGTGAGACAGAGTGCTCGGGTCATGCGACGTCTGTACGCTTTTCTTTCGCAAACAACTTATCGAACGAACCGGCGGACTTTTCGAGTGCCGTCGCGATTGATTCGATTTCCTTTTCCTTCAAGCTGATCGTCGAGGAAGCGTTCTTCGTTGCATCGCGTTCGGCCTTCGGTGATTCAAGATTCTTGAGACCTTGGAGCGACGCATGCAACACGATGTAGGCGTCACATGCTTCGCAGCGAAGTTGGAGAATCAAGAAATCATCGCCCGTAATTCGGACGGCAGGAAGTTCCACTGGAACTTTCTCCCCGCACTGCGGGCACCGCATCTGTTGGCGGATGCGCTGGAGGATCTGATGGATCGTGTGCGGATCGAACTCCATACCGCTTCCATTGTAGCGGAGATGCAAGTCGAGAGCTATAAAAGACCGACTTTTCCCGTACAATCGGACCGTGACTGGCATCCATGTCAAGATCGGCTTGCTCTCGCTGCTCCTGTTCCTCGTATTCATGATTCCTATGGCATGGATCCTGAATAATGCGAAAGCCACTCCCCTGCCCCAGGCAGACATTGCGGTCGAACACGCGACCCCAGCAGTCGTTGAATTTTCGCGACTCTGGGCGGAAGGCGGATCGATGCTCGACGTCGCAGTCGATGGAAGCGATTCGATCGTCCTGCACGCGCCTGCAACATGGCTCCGACAAGAAGTACGCGGAGCGTCTCTCGCCGAAATCGTATCTCTGCCGGAAGAAAACGGCTTCATGCGCTGGACGATTCCGGGAGGAGCAACGGTGCGGTTCGCATTGCCCGCAACGGGAAAGATTCACATTCATAATCCCTCCGGGACGCCGCTCACGATTCACTCGACCATCGTTGATCCTGCAAAGGAACGTCGCGACGAAGACGCGGTCATCATCACGACTGATTCCTATACCCTCCTCTGAGATGCAGTTTCTCCCGATTCATACAGCGCTCATTCACGCAGGAGATGATCTCGTGAAGATCCTGCGAGAAAACAGCGACCTGCACGATGGTGACATTCTCATCGTGTCGTCGAAGGCTGTTGCGACGTGGGAGAATGCGTTCGTCGATCTCGTCAAAAGTGGTTTTTCAAAGCGAGCCCAAGAGGAAGCCAAAAGTACAGGGCGAGACGCTGGGTTTTGCGAAGCGGTGTTTGCGGAGACGGCGCGGATGAATGGGCGAATCGTTGGCCGCTGTCCGGGGGCGATGCTCTGCGTGTTGCATCCCGTCCCTGAGACGACGATCGTCGCGGCGAATGCAGGCATGGACCAATCGAATGTTCCGGAGGGAAAAGCTCTCGGCTGGCCGCACGATCCTCCGGCGAGCATCACGAAGCTCCGATCTGTTCTCGGAAAAAACGTTGCGGTGATCATCACGGACAGCTGCTGCATCCCGCTTCGCACCGGCATTTCGGGATACGCACTCGCGTGCGGCGGCATGGATCCCATTCGCGATGAACGTGGAAAACCGGATCTCTTCGGGAAGCCGCTGCGCATTACGCAAGATGCAATCGCGGATCAACTATCTGCAGCAGCGAACGCCATCATGGGCAACGCCGCGCAAGCGACGCCCGCGGTCATCATTCGCGATCACGGATTCCCCTCGTCCGATTTTTGTGGCTGGATTCCCACATTCCCTCCAGAGGAGGATCTGTTCCGAGATGTCATCCGCTTGTAGACTGGCTTCTCACCATGCCGATCCCACGACACACGATCAGGTGCACGCGGAAGCTGAAGGTGGCGACGAATACATACGAGTTCGCCTTCACGCGACCGGAGAACTGGCAGTTCAAGAGCGGGCAATTCATTCTCTTTGATGTGCCGCTCATCGAGAATCCCGCAGACATTCAAACGCGCGCGTACTCCATTGCTGCTGCTCCATCGGATGCTGAGCTCATGTTCGTCGTAAAGCTGAAAGAAGGCGGACGTGCGAGCCGGTGGTTCGATGAGCTCATGGAGGTTGGAGACCCCGCGGTAATCCAAGGACCATTCGGCAATTTCATTTTGCCCGCGGAAGAAGAGCGCGATCTCCTCTTCGTTGCGACGGGAGCGGGCATCGCACCATTTCGAGCGATGATGCACGACGCACTCGAACGAAAACCGGAACGTAAAGTCGATTGTATCTTCGGCGTTCGCACGGAAGACGAACTCTTCTGGGTCGAGAGTCTGACGGAGCTCACGCAGAAGTATCCCGCATTCTCGCTGCACGTGAGTTTGTCGCGACCGCACGACGCATGGACGGGCCACCGCGGCCGCGTGCAGGAGATCGTTCCGAAGATCACACCAAGCGTGATCGAGCGCACGCTCTTCGTGTGCGGCAACCCAGATATGACAAAGGAAGTGAAACAACTCGCGCTGGAGAAATGGGGCGTGTCCAAACAGCATCTCCATGTAGAGGGATTCATTTAATTCGTGAGGGAACCAAGTTTCCCTCACGTACTCCCTCCTTTGCGGAGTCCTGCAGCGCGGGAGACCCGCGCTTCGGACAGCCGCCACTCGCAAGCTCGCGGCGGTTATTTGACCCACACCCGGTTGCGACCGGCCTCTCCCGGAGGGAGAGGCAAGACGTACGATCACAAAAAGCACAGCGAATCCTCTCTCCCATAGGGAGAGAGTTAGAGAGAGGGGTTTCAACAACCCCCTCCTTATTTCTTCAGCGTCCCCAAGAAATAATCAAACAAGTAATTCGCATCTTCTGGTCCCGGCGTCGCTTCTGGGTGGAACTGCACCGCGAAGAATTTTCCGGATTCATGCTTGATGCCCTCGACCGTGTTGTCATTTGCATTGCGGAACCACACATTCCATCCTGCAGGAAGATTTTCGTTCACCGCGAAGCCGTGATTCTGCGACGTGATGAGACAACGTGATGTCCCGACTTCGACGCACGGTTGATTCATTCCGCGATGACCGTACGGAAGTTTGTACGTGTCCCCTCCTGCGGCAAGTCCCATCAGCTGATTGCCGAGACAAATGCCGAACGTCGGAATGTTCTTGCTCATCGCATGCTTCATGGCATTGATCGTCGGAACACACGTCTTTGGATCGCCCGGACCGTTGCTCACGAAGAGTCCATCGAATGCAGCGCCGTGTGCTGCAAGATCGTAGTTCCACGGAACACGCACAACCTTCACACCGCGCTTGAGGAAACTGCGAAGAATGTTTCGCTTCATACCACAGTCGTATGCGACAACCGTCGCGACTGTCTCCCCTTCCGGTTCATAGGTGACGGCCTCCGTGCAGCTCACTTCAGCAACGAGATTTCTCTTATTGGGATCGTCGAACGTCGTCGCTGTCGTCTGATCATCTTGGACGATCTTTCCAAGCATCACGCCGTGCTCGCGGAGTTTCTTTGTGAGCATGCGCGTGTCGATGCCGGTGATTCCCGGAACACCGTGGTGCGCCATCCAGGCGTCGAGTGAACTGACCGCTGCGTGATGGCTGTACGCTTCGCTCACTTGCGACACGACAAGACCCGACACGTGAATTTCTTCGCTCTCGTAGTTCTCTGAAAATCCCCACTTGTTCTTTTCTTCCGTCGGCACGCCGTAATTTCCAATGAGTGGAAACGTCGTCACGAGAATCTGTCCGCGAAAACTTGGATCCGTCATGCTCTCCGGATACCCCGTCATGCCCGTGGAAAAAACGACTTCACCCGGCGAATCGACTTTTGCACCGAAGGATTCTCCGGTGAATCGAGTGCCGTCTTGCAAAAGCAACGTCGCCATCTGGGCGGGCAGCTTAGCATCTCCAGGGCCAAGAACCAGCAGAAGGTGTATATTGACAAAACTACAATTTTGCATATAATATTCTTCTTTGGCCGTTCGTTGAAAACATCGTTTTTCAACCCCACGATTCCTGTTTTCTTCGTCCAAGGACAGGCCGCATGGTGCGGAGGAATGCCAATGTGTCATGCTGACCTTGTTGGGGACACAAGGAAAGCAGGATACGTGGGGGGGACAAATTTTCCAGGTCACTAATCATGAAATCTTTGAACATCACCGCGATCATCCTGATCGCACTGGCGTTGTTGCTGGGTCAGTTCGTTGCCGAATCGTTCGGCGCGGACCCCGGGAAGTTGGTCATCACGGAAGAAGACCATCAACTCATCGACGAGATGATTGCCACGCAACGCGCGGGGCTCTCCACGGTACCGGCGGCCAGTCGGCCGGCGGTGGCCCGCATCTTGAAGGATTTGCTTGGATTGAAAGCGCGTCTCGAAAGCAAATCCGCGCCAACGACTGACGACCGGAAGCTCGTTGACGAATTGATTCACGAGTTTGAAAAGAGTCTTTCGAGTGGGACTCCCACCGCCGCAAATCTCGAGCGGTATGAGAAACTCGTTCTACTCAAGGCGCGCCTGAAGGACTACTTCAGCGCGCGCACGACGTCATCCTACGTCGTCGGCGATAAGGAAACCGAAGTGGAAGTTGCAGGGTTTATCCTGCCGCTTCCGAATGGGCAACCTGGCGTCTACAACAAGGTGCGACTGCAAAACGCAAGCCCCAGGGATATTCGGCTTGCACAACAGAATTCAATGGCCGCCTTCAACAAAGTTGTTGGCCTGTATCCAGGCGGGGTTCATGCATATGCACCAGATCCGGAGATCGTTGAGCTGAAGGCGATGGTGAGGGATTTACAATTGGGAAGTCAGCGGATCGAAAGCCGCGTGACGCCCGTAGTGATTCCAGCACCTCCTGCCTATGCAGCTCCGCTGTTTCCTATTCCCTCGTTTCCTCCGCGGTCCTTCCACTACCGCTATCAATGGTGGTTGCAATAACCCTCAGAACAGAGTTTTCGTCAGACCGTGGAGATGTCCCCCTCCACGGTTTTTAGCGTGTTTTAAGATACGCAAACTGGCGCAAATATAGCTTTTTAGATCGAAAAAAAGGTGTGGAATATCCATCCTGACTATTTACATTTGACATATTTATTGTATAATGTATATAGCCGTTCCTTCACATTTCTTTGGAGCCATAGTGGTTTCTGAAGGTTCGGCTTACTTGAAACGTTTTTCCCGTCCCCCTATTGCGAAGGAGTTGTGCCGTGGAATTTTACCTTCCTGCGATCATTGCCCTCATCATCCTCTTTTGCTTCGGAGTGGTCATGCTGACCAATCCGAGGTCCATCGAGTATGAAGAAGTGGACGTGGTCGACCCGGCTGGCGGCGCGCCAATTCGTCGTTCGTTTCCCCGTGAAGTTTGGCATCCTTGGGGAACTTTCGGTGAGTTGTGTCTGCTACCAGTCATCATGATCCTGAGCATGACGCTCTGTCTGCTCGTGATGAGCAGCGAGAACCTGATCTCGTCGAGACAAGCGATGTGGTCGCTTGTCGGGGTAGCAAACCCTGACGGCGCCCACGCCGTCCTCGATGCGCCAGGAGACCTGGACGTCGTGAAGTCCACGAGCCCAGGAATGGGTACAGCGACCTTTTCAATCCCGAAAGGGATTAGGCCGCTGTGGGTGATCGTCAATGTGAAGAAGGGTACGGAGAGCGACTCGATCGTTCTCCCGCAAGCGCTGGTGCAAGCCGGTGCCATTACCTTCGATCACAAGAAGTTGGCGGATCCCGATACGGTCGAAGTCCAGTTTGGAACCGTAACCGGACCGTCGGGCGCGGCCCTTTGGGCCAAGCCCTAGCCAACCAAGTAAGTTTCACCTCATCAGAAAACCTCTTATCCAAGGAACGAAGAAATGGCTGAACCGGGATGCACCTGCCACGTGGCAAGTCATCTCGGTTTTTTTATGGCATCTTCTTTGGCGCGTTGGCTTTGCCAGCGACTTCCTCTGCCACTCTCTTTGCCTCCTCTTCCCTGACTCTTTTAGCTTCTTCCTCTTGCACCTTCTTCGCTTCCTCTTCCTTCACTTTGCGTGCCTCTTCCTCTTGTACTTTCTTCGCTTCCTCTTCCTTCACTTTGCGTGCCTCTTCCTCTTTTACTTTCTTCGCTTCCTCTTCTTTGGCTTTAGCCGCCTTCTCCTCTTCGACTTTCTTTGCTTCTTCTTCCTTGGCTTTTGCAGCCTCTTCTTCCTTTACTTTCTTCGCTTCCTCTTCTTTTGCCTTTGCAGCTTCTTCTTCCTCTAACTTTTTGACTTCTTCTTCAGTGACTGTTGCCGCGTTCTCTTCCTTCGCAGTGCCCGCAACATTGTCCGGCTTTTTCGGCTGCGTGAACGTGACTGCTTTCAGGTCCATTGTTGTCTGCATGAATGTGCGCAGACTGGTGCCATCGTGCAACGCCCTTTCGCGACCATGTTCCACCAAACGAGTGAACGCCTGACCAGCGAGGTCAATCTCGGCTTGGAACGCAGGATCACTTGAGCCCAAGGTAGGAATAGGCGGCTTGCCACCCCTGCTCGGCACAGCAACTGTTGGATCTGCGAGCTTCGCAGGACTGGAACCTCCCGGTACGCGTTTGTCGACACGACCCAATGTATACAATGAACCGCTCGGCATGCGACCAAGAACTTTCTCGACGAGGTCAACATCGCGTGCGTAGTTGGGATCTTCCGCACCTTTGCGATAGAAGACGTACGTCATGGCCTCCGACGCCATCTCTTGATTTGCTTGTTCCTCGAAGAATGCCTCGAACGCTGGTCGATACGCAGGATCGACATTCTGAAGCGCGTCGTCGACCGTGCCATCTTCCGTCAAATTCAATCGATAAGTGCCGTCCTTTTCTTTATGGAAATTTCGAGCAAGGACGTCGAGCGGCAGTTCCAGCATAATCGCGAGTCCCTTCGCCTGCGTTTCGATGTTCCGACGATCAAGCTTGTCGAGGAATTTCACGACGACGTCCGCGCGCGCCCCAGGATCGACAACGTCATTTTCTGTTCGGAATCCTACGAACTTTTTAACTCCCTGCATAAAGTCCGTACCTCCAATAGTACTCACGTTCGCATTGATCGTCTTCGACCACGTCTTGAGCGGATCTTTTTCTTTCAAGATAAATCGCTGGAAGAGGTATCCCCCACCGAGGAGCATCGCAATGTTACGAACCCACTCGTTCATGAGGCCGTATCCACAAACGGCAATCACCGCGAGCTTTTCGAATCCGCCCATGCTGTTCCAAATCTGCGGGATGGTCTTCGCTTCTTCGCGTAGTCGCTTCTCCGTGACACCAGCCATTTCATCGAGACTCGTGGACGTTTTTGCAGTCACACTGTCGCGATCTTGCTGGAGGTTAAGGAGCGTCGTGTTCAGCGTCTTCAATGTCTTGGTGCCGATCACACCCAATCTGAGCGCTCCCTTGAACGCTGACGGAGGCAATGGCTTCTGCAATTCGATCGGCATCGTCGCGAATGGTTCTTGCGGCTTTAGGCCATTCCATTGCAACGCTTCCGCATAGTGGTCGTCCAAACTTTTGTTGATGGTGCCGGGCAATAGTCCCTTCTGGAAATGTTCGTCGAGGGCACCCTGCGCAAGAGCGCGAGCGCCTTTGTCGTTGTCTGTGGACAAACCATCAAGACCGAGAATACCGAGGAGCGAACGCGAGCAAACTTTGAGACCTGTGTCTCCGAGAGTCGTTGCGCGCTTCTCAAGTGAACGAATGGATTGGCCTGTCACCTTATCCCATTCCTTCATGGGGCGAATGTAGAAGTCGATATATTCGAAGAACACTTCTCGGCGTTGCTTCGGCGTCATGGCGGCAAAAGCTTCCTTCGGGGTCACGATTTTCGATCGATCCACATTCGGATCGGGTTTGTCCGTCGTAAGCATTGCCAGCGTGACGCCTTGGAAGGCATCCACCCACTGAGCGTGATCCGCCATGTTCTCCTGCGTCTTCACATCGATGGACTCGCGAGAAGGAAAGAGATAATTCATCGCGCTGCCAAGGAGCGGAAGAGAGCGCGTCATTAAGGTCAATGGAGTCTCTTGCTGCGGCGGCGTCACAGTGACTTGTGGTCTTGGTACTTCTTTTTGGTCATAGCACAACCGAGCTTCCGCTTCGTGCAGTGACTGTGTGTGCCAAGAATGGAGTGAAGGATGTTTCATGGTTTAGTGTCCGGAGGGAGCATGTGCATCATTGGATTCTGCAGGTGCCTCGGCAGGATGAGATTCAGCGGCATGCGCATCACCGCCCGATCCTTCACCTCGGAACCAGCCATAGAGCGCTCCAGCTGCCGCACCCACGGCCGTGCCTACGATTGGAATTGGAATAAGAACTGTGCCGGCGATTGCAGCAGCACCAATTGCACCTTTATTGTGTCCAATAAACGAAGCGACTCCTTTTGTCGCAGAGACGCTTGCCGAAGCGCCTCCTCCCACTCCACGACGTATCAAGTTAACGGTGTTTCCCCACAAATTCCAACTGTTGGGCTCAGCACCAGTGAGATTCCCCAAGAGATCATTCCTCCATTTCTTGTCCTTGTGAATGGTGTTGGCACGCGTTGCCATTTTCTCGATGTCCGATCGATGACGCTGGACATACTTACCTTCTCCTTCTGCAAGGAAGGCATGGACAGCCAGTATTCGCTCTTCAATCGAAATTTGTGGCGTCGCTTTGGGATCCATTTCCATGCCAAGCGCACGCAATTGCTGCAACTCCGTTCCGTTCATACCGGAAGCTTTGTGGAAGCTTTCTTGTGAGCGCTGAAGAATGGCGCGGTGCAAGCGATACATGAAGCTTAAGACGTGACTGGTTTTTGGGAGATGATTCGGATCGCTGTCCGGCAGCTCCGTCAGGTACTTCGTGCGGAAGTATGCATGCACCAATGTTGAGATTTGGAACTGCGGCGAGAGCGGATTATCTCTCAACGTCATGCCGATGTTCCGAGTGGTGAACAAGTTGTTGCGGTACGTCGTAAGATAATCAGCCGTACCAAAGCCCCCTGCCATGGAATGATGCTCGTTCCAGTGCTCAGTCAAGTGTTGATCTTCGTGCAGAGCATCATGTTCATCAGTCTCCAGTTGGTAGAGAGATGCAGCGAGCGTGTTGATGTCGCGCGTTGATTGCGGATTACGTTGTACACGTGCACGCATGTAGCCGAGCGTGTCTTCAAGTTCCTTACCCGCAAGCCCCTGGTTTTCAAGTCCGCGTCGGATGACAGCCCAGCATGCTTCGGAGCCATTGAGGCCCTTTACAGTGCCAGCAGTTTCGCCGATCTTTGTTCCAATTTCGCCGCGTTTCTTTTCATATTCCTCAACAGTTTTCAACGCCACTGGCTTCGTAGGATCGACTGTCAAAAGCGCACGGTTGTACTCTGCAATAAATGCAGTCGGGTTAAATTTAGAATACACAGCAGTTGGTTTTATCGCATAGGTTGGCGGCGTTCCTGTTGTGAAGTCAATGTATTCGTGCAAGAGCCCAAACTGAGCCACATCCGGCACAAGCTTTCGCTCTTTCAATTCGGACGCCATTGTCTCAATAGCAGACTTGATTGCACTCGTCGCTTTTTCAGCTTCTTTATATTCAGCAATCATTTTCTGCGCATTTTCTGCAACTTTGGTAAAGACATCAATATTGTCCTGTGCAGCAGTCATCACCGCACCCGATGTGGGATGATGAACAGCTGGGACGAGTTTGCGCTGCAACGCTGATTTGATACCGAGAGTATTCGCGATATGTATCTCAGCAGCCGACAGAGCGTTGGCCCCAGGGTGTACAATACCTCTTCCCGGTGCTGAAATTGAACCGTCAAATACGTTCAATGCTTCTTGATCGGCCATGCTCAAACCCAAAGTGATGTTGTCGATGATCTTCGTCATCGCGTTCATTCCGTTCGTGATATCCGTTGGGGAGAACTTCGGAGCGGACAGTGACTGAAGGTTCTTCACCGTGTGCGCAATGTGGAGGAGACGGTCATTTTCAACTAACTCCTTCTGAAGGGCGGCTGAATTTGCAGTTGTACCAGAAATTGCATTAATAGTTGCGGGATCGCGTTGAATTTCAGCTAAAGCAAGCATGAGTTCGCGCGGATCCGTCGCACCATTGAACAATTGTTCGATCGGGGCTCTGCGTTTAATGGCGTCCTCCAATGTTACGCGCTGCACAACCAACGGAACCGACGGATCATTCCGGGAAATCTGAATTTCGTTTTGTGATTTTAAAATATCATTAATAATGGCGTCCGTCAGCGCTGGCGGCGGCAAGATTCCGGCCGCAGGAATGATCGTCACACCAACATCGCTTGGGACTCTATTCAGCAAACGTGCTTTGATCGAATCAACACTTCCGGACTTCCATGCGGGATGCGAAAGATCCAAGGTAAACGCTTCGCCTGTAGAAAGTATCTCCCCCCATTCGGCTGGAGTAGTAGGACTTCGAGGATTCACATAAATCATTTGTCCACGAAGACCGTCGAGAATTTGTCGCAAATCCTGCTCCGTGATGTGGCGATAAATAACTTTCAACCAAGCATCGGCAAGTGCGACGTTGCGGTCCATGCCAGCCTGCTCAAAGTGATCGAGGGTCGAATATGTAACGATCGACGGGACGTGAGGCGCATGAACTCCATGAGCTGCAGCGGTAAGTGCGGCCGCGTTAGCTGCAGGATCAAGAGTTTCCGTCCGTCCAACTTGCTCATGGAAATCTGTTGTGATGGCCTGCTCAATTCCAGCCCTAGTGACATTGCCACGAACTCGTGAAATAACATCAGTGATACCAGTGACGACGGCACGCTCACTTCCCGCGAGAGTATTCAACTGCGGCAAGCCGAGCAAATATGAAATCTGATTCCACTGGTGACTTGAACTATTGCCGATCGCTTGGAGATCTTCACGGTCTAGCAACGGATCGCTGCCGCCGGATGCATTTGGGGTGCTCGACATAAATCTCAACAGTGTACCACAAATCTGCCTCTAACGGAAGACCATACAGAAGACGATATTATGGCTTCGCTGGGGCCGCTGGAGTAGCGGCCGGGGCGCTTCCAGTTGCTGGTGCTGCAGGAGGTGTCGCGGGGGCTGTTGCTGCAGGCTTTGCTGCCTCTGGTTTCACATCCGGTGCATGGACCGGCTGGAAGTTTTTGGAGTCAGGATCACCAACAAGACGGCTAAACATGTCCCGCCACATACTCAACTTCGAGTTATGAACAAGGCTGAACTGGCGCAACTTACCAATGACTGGTGAGTGCGACAGGTTCTCAGGCTTCAGTTCTTTCTCATGTGCCATATATTAATATTATACATTAATTTCGAATTTTAACAATAGATGAAAACCGCGAACGGGCCATGAATAATATCAGCACTATTGAGGCGATGAAGCATGTCAAAATACTGATAAAATGTGTATCAGAATTAGCAGCAACATGTGATTCTACTTTAGCCCTTAAGAGAGAGAAAATACCTCCTTCTTCACTGACAACTTCTGGGGTGTCGGAGAGAACATTGATGTACTTCTTTTTGACGGTCGATTTCACTGCAACTGTCTTGGTGTTCTTGGAGGACTTCTTCGCCTTTGCCTTCACCAGTTTTTCAGCACACCGATTCTCCAGTCCGGGTGTTGGGTGAGCCGTCAGGCAGTCCCCTTTTAGCGTATCCCGATCGGACCGAAGCCAGGCAAAAGCGAATCCTCCTTTGACCGTGGAATAGCTCACGTGATCCGTTTCTTCACCATTCGGATCGATAATCCGGACATCGTCCCCGTCGTTATTCCAGGCAATGGAAAGGCCTTCGACACGGAGATACTCACCAGCTTCTATGACTGCTTCTGGAGGCATCTGAGTGGGCTTACTTCCAGCGTCCTTCACATCATCGATCATCCACCCAATCAGCCGAATAGCTTCAGCGTTGGGATTATAAATCTCTACCCATTCTGTCTCTCCCTTTGCAGGACTTGGATATACTTCGCTGATCCTGAGTGGCGCATAGTGCTCTTGCCGTAGAGCAAAATATTGATCAAAACTTTTATACAATAATGAGCCTGTTTCCGTTTCGATATCAGCAGACGCGAGAATGATGAGATGAACATTGTTCTCAATCGGAATCGGTTCACGGTAGTGAAATAGTGCACCCGTCCCGATCTGAACGTTGATCGTGGCAGGGACATTTGTGGAGATTGTCAGCGTCTCTCCGAAATCAATGACTCCCGATTCATGGCTAGTTTGAATGATGAGACCTTCGCTTGAAAGCGTTGTACGAATGGCGTCAATGTCTCGAACCTGGTCGATCGATGCGGCAACTTCTGGCGTACTCCAAAGTCCGAGCGCCATCGTACGAGCGGTCTCTTCTATCACGTAATATTCAGCATCGAACAGAGAGTCCTTCGGACGAACGACGACGCCTTCGGAGAGAAGAATGCTCACGATGTTTCTCCCATCGACCACGGGAATAATTTCTCCATTTGTATACATTTGTAGATCAAATTTTTTATCTTTCAGTAGGACTGAAATAGAATTAATGCACTCGATGTTATCTATCGAATCGAGCACCGAAATTTTAATAGTGAAGATCATTTTTTTGGTGGTCTCAACCTGCCACTCCGCACACGAAGAAATGGATACGAGTGCGACGTCCTGCGTCTCAATTTCCGGCGACGGATAGGATACAGCTTTCCCATCCGATGCAGTCTTCCATGCGAACACCGATTCCCATTCATCATTACGATTCAGAAGAAAAAGATGCCCATCGGTATTACGCAGTGAAAATCCTTTCTCAATAGCGATCCTTTTCAGCTCCATAGAGCCAAGAACAATGCCATCAAGAGGGTATTCGTCTGATCCAGATTGAAGCCTCCATCCTGTGAGTGGGACAGGTACACGGAGCTGATTCTGTATCTCTACCCATTCCTGCCCCTCATCTTTCCCTTCAGGATTTGGCATTGCTGCAACTATTTTTACATCAACAGACGGAGACCATTGAGGGTGTGGGAAGATGTTTTCTGTGCCCGGTGTGGGGTTTGTTTTAAGCCATTGGAGATCTGTGCGCTGGGCATAGGACTGCCCCTCCGTGGTGCCTTCGTAATGCCAAAGACTATGGGCACCGGATCCACCTCCAAGCATCGGGCCAAAGAGTCGCACGGCGTCGTGATCGTTATTGAGCGCGAGACCTGTCTGCTTCCGTGGGAGGACCATGAACTCTCCGGCGGGGATCTGAAACTGATCGAGACGGAACGGCTCACTTCCCCTCTCGCCGTCGTCCAGACTCCACCCGCAGAGAGGCATCATGTGGTCCGTTGGGTTTCGGAGTTCGACCCACTCTCCCGCCTCCTCATCACCCACCGGATCCGCCATGAATTCCGACAGGATGACACCGCTGAATGTTGTGGTCTGACATGCGAAGCCCGCGAGCTGATCTTTGGGCAAAATTCCTGGAACAACCACCTGTAAACTGCGTGTTAGTGTATTGCCACAGTAATCCACTAGATCGAGGAAAACCTCTCCCTGTAGCGGACCGCGCATGGAGTGTGAGGGCGGGTTACAACTGTCGTTCGTGTAAGAGTCGGGAAATCTCCAGTGGCACCTTGCACCGGTGAGCGACCCCGCCACAACCTTCGTTTCAAGGTTCAAACTGAGGCTCGACTTGGTCGCGTTCGAGGTCTGAATGTTGATCATCGGATCAACGGCCGCGAAGGTATTGGGGGCGTCCGGGGTGACCACACACTGAGGCCTTAGCAGGCCGCCCTCATCGCGCGCAACACTGATCCCCTCACCTGTTGTTTGGTAGGTCAGAGAATCGATCACAAGGCCCCTCCAAAGAAGCTCGACCGTTCCTGTCGTGTTTGGGAGTGGCAACCCGCTCTGAATTCTCCCAATGCGTCGATAGGCTCCTGGCTGCAATGGACCGCGTGGATCCAAGGCAAGTTCATAGCGAATAGAACCCGTACGAAGATCCGCGAGACCCAGCTCGACCGGCTGGTCGCTGAGGTTTGCGATTTCGACCCATTCGTCGGAATCATCTCCCACTGGATTGGCCAATATCTCTGAGAGGACGAGCACAGGTATTGAGGGCGGAGAGGAAACTGAGGATTCCGAAGAAACCAAGGATGCCGAGGATTCCAAGGACGGGATGAACGAGGAGACCGAGGACGACGAGGATGAAACGGAAGCCGAGACCGTTGCGGACGAATCGGTCCAAGACACAAATCCTGGCGTCCCAAAAATCGACACGCCCTCATCGAAGCCATTCATCTCAGTCACCGATCGCCAGTTCTCTTTCACCGTGCCTGCGATGAGCGAATCAATCCTTTCCATACTTGCCTTTCCGGATGTGCCAGAGGGGTTCAGTCCCGCAAATGGTGCGCCTACTCCATCATCCACTTCATCGATGAGTGATCCCGATGCATCGCGCAGTCGAAGAAGCAGCTTCGTATTAGGCAAACTCATGCCGGTTGTCATAAACATCGGCTCTGCAAAAAGTCTGGATGTTGATGCGGGATTGTTTGCGACGATTATGACGTCACCCGCATTGAGCTCGCGATCGGAGAATCGAAAAAGCACACTCTCGACTCCAGCGTCTTTCACGCTGATGAGCGTCCAGCCACTCACAGTTCGAGGCGAAGAAGAATCATCGGAACTGACTGCTGCGATTTCAATCCATTCATCAGCCGTGGAGTAATCGCTGCCCATCCACATGACTTCAGTAATAAGCACTCGGATAGGACCTGAAGATGAAGCAGGTGAAAATGGGGAAGCCGAGGATTCCGAAGAAACCGAGGATTCCGAGGACGAGACGGACGACGAAGAAGCTGACGACTCCACATCTGATGAAATGAACGAAGCTATCGAAGCTCCCGAACCTGAAGAGACTAATGATTCAGAAATCGTAGACGATTCGGACGACACTCCTGCTTCAAATTGTGCTACTGCTTCATCTTCTCCTTCCGCATGCACGAGCGGAAAGAATTGAACACAAAATTGTATCAACATGAGGCCTGCGAGTGAGCATTTGAAGAAAAAT
>CAZBSN010000005.1:0-18939 GCA_964494435.1 uncultured Candidatus Peribacteria bacterium
TGGGAATCCGATACATGTTCTGAAGACACGGGAAAATGGGTGGGCGAGGAAGTTTTAAATGTATGTGGTGGCCCAGACCAGATTCGAACTGGTGACACCTCCCTCTTCAGGGGAGTGCTCTACCAACTGAGCTACCGGGCCACAAAGACAAGCGATGATGATCGTAGTATGCCGAATCGAATGGTGGAGCTGAAGGGACTTAAACCCTCGACCTCCGCAATGCGAATGCGGCGCTCTATCAGCTGAGCTACAGCCCCGTAAGGACGGTGCGTGCATTGTACGTATTTGGTTCTGGAAATCCACTCTCGGTGCTTCTGGCTCTACTGAACACGTGTTTGCATATTCCTATATTTGTGTTATTATAATAAGGTTCTTTACAGGACCGATTGATGCACGCCTCGTTGGCGATGCGGATACGGTTCAAAGCACAGGGAGGTGCTAAAGATGTGGTACATCGTCACGTATGTTGTCATTGGGATTGTGAATGTTCTGTTCTATGCGTTTGCGCGGTGTCGATTCCTCGACGCCTTGCAGATGTTGAAAAGCAGCGACAGGAACGATCTCGATCTGGTCATTGAGGAAGAGTACCAGTCGATGATCTCCATCGATTGGCTCGTTCTTTTCCTTTTCTGGCCAGCACAATGTCCCTTCACGATCTCAAAGATCGTCGAGGAGACATTCCTCATCGCGAGGATGCGCACATAGGGAAAGATGTGCGAAAGAACAGAGCCTTCGGGCTCACTAAACCGTCCAGGCACCTTGTCTGGCGGTTTCGCTATGCTTCTAAAAAGGACAAAAATCTGCTATAATACTAGGATTTTGCAACACCCACATGTCACCTGAAATCCAACAGCCACAACCGGAGAAATCAAAGGCAGAACAGGTGAAAGAACAGGTTCATCGGGAACTTTCAGATCTCAAGAAAGAATTGCCGGCCGCGAAGGAGTTGGAGCATGGCAAGGACGGGAAAGTGACCCGGTTTGAGTTGAATGGTTTTGAGATTGATGCAACAAGTCATCCGCTGCATTCTCCAATAAACGTGCATGTGATCGGGCGCATGACCGATCAATTAAAACAATCAAAGCCTCTCAGTGATGAGTTGGTCGACAGGACGTATACTCTGACTCTTCTTGATGACGTGAGAATGCTCTGCAAATTCAGAGTGGATGGGCAACGCCAGGAATACATCGTCACCCCCCATGACGCTTTGCGTATACTTCAACGCAACCTAGATGTTCGAACGGAAGAGGAAAAGAAAAAATACCCAGATCTCGTTGCAAAAGCGCACAGACTGAAAGTCATTACAGGCCAAACAAGACCAGAGACTGTTGAGGAGAAGCGAATACACGATACTGCTGGCAGTGCTGAGGCGTGGAGCAAAGTCATGCATGAAGCGAGTGATCTTGGACACCAGGCTGATATCATTGCCGCGAAAGAAGTAGCTATATCTTTGCAACTCGATTCGAAAACCATTGCCTACGAGTATGATCTGAAGTCGGGAACAATTGTTCGGGAATATGATGCAGGAGCGGGTCACAGTCGATCGATAAAATACACATGGAATGGCAGCAAAACGGATACGTATCTCTATGCTCAAAAAAAGCACATGAGCGTGGAATACAACCCACTTGGCGGAATTGTTTCTACAACACGATACGACACACAGGAGAAACCGCTTTCAACAACACACAGCAACAAGGCCGCTATTTACCAGGTACTGCACACGACGAATCGTCCAATGCTTCAGTATATGGATGAAAAAAACAGACCGCAATTCGTCGACCCATTTAATAGGTCATCACTTCAGTCTTCGCAACTCCCGCTTTTACTCGCAACCATTGATTCGAAAGAAAAATTCGATCTTTTTGAAGATTTGTATCGAGAAGATATTCAAGGATTTAGCGGCGATTTATGGACCAGTGGAAATCTGTCTCTCGGCGCTGAAATATGGAAAAAAGGAGCGGAGTTGTATGGCGTCCGACAGAAACAAATTTCACTGGAGGCATACATTCGTTCGTGTGGGTGCCAAGCATTCACGATTGAGTTCTTCGACCATAGACGCGCTCACGGTGGAGTAGCACTTATGAAAAACATTCTAAGGGGTTTAGAAACGTTTGAAGATTTTTTGAAGCTGTATCCTCGACAATTTATTCGAAATGCTCATTTTACGTCCGTCATATACGCAAACAGGATTGTAAATGATGATCTCAGAACCAGTGGCAAGAGAGATTTTCTTGGAGGGTTTTACAGTGAAGGGCTTGATCTCATCGCAATTGATCCACTCGATTCAAGGGGCTTAAGCACACTTAATCATGAGGTACACCACATGATTGATGCCAGAAGTGGGTCATTACACTCAGATGACCATGACTGGGTTGAACGGTTCCATGGATCATGGACACTTCCAGATGGGCGAGGGCTGTACGGTCGAGGAGTTTTTAGACTAGGAGAATTTGGTGGAACGAACCCTCGCGAACAAGGATTTTCGAGTGGTTACGGCATGGAAACTGCTCACGAAGATCAAGCGACAGTTGCAGAAATGTTCTTCGAACCCCAGCCAGCCTATGAACAGGCTCGGTTCGCGGCACTCGAACCAGTTCTCGCCGAAAAAATTGCAAAAATAAAACATCATTACTACGTATTGTCCGAGGGAAGGATGGACAAGCAGTACTGGAAGGACATTATGAATCGAGTCGTGATTGACGCTGAGTATTGGAAAAAACGAGAAGGCAAGGGGGATTTTGAAAATGAAACGTGTAAGACGCTGACTCGCTATATGGAATACGAGCAAAAATTTCACGCAGGAAAGAAAGAATTGGATGCACTCGAAGGTGCTCCTCAAAAAAATGTTGAGAAGCTCGTACAAATCTATATAGAAGCTCTTACATCGAATCCCTACAACGACGAAGTTCAGATAATGCTCCGAGTTCATGCCAAGGAATTGTCGCCCTCCAGACGTAAGGAATTTCTTCCCGTCTACTTAGCTGCCCTACAAAAGAAATATGAATTGCTTGCTCCTGATCGACGTGAAGCTTCACTCTACGAGGACATCGCTCACATTCATGTTGAGCAAGGAAATATTCAGGAAGCTCTACAAATCTATAGAGAAGGTGTGAAAGAAATTCCTCGATCACTGACTCTCAAGAGAAAATTGGCAGACATTTTACGAAAGAAAGCAGAGATAACTCCTGATGAGTCGAAAGAAGCCGTCGATCTTCTTGAAAAAGCATTTAAGCAATCAAACCAAGTTGAAGAGGCTCTCGCACTTTCCCAAATGTACGTTCGTGCAAATGAAATTCAAAAGGCCCTCGAACTTTCAGCAAAATTTATGCAGACGCATGCATTGCGAGACGAAGCAAAAGAAATCCGCAATTTGTACGAAACAAACATGGCAAAGGCAGGGCGTGGTGAAGAAGTCATTGCTCTCTACGATTCTCTTGCGAACAAAAACAAGCAGATCGGCGCAGATTACGGCTTCCTGAAGGCGAGATTTATTGAAGTAATGCTCAGAGATCCGAATCGTGCCATCGATGTTCTGGAGAAGCTTTGCGTCGATTATCCAACAAATAAGGATGTTTGGCGTGAACTCACATATTATCTCGCTCATTACCTGAAAGAATCAAAAAAGGAAGATCGGCAAGAATTTGTTCGTGCGTCTCATGCACGTTATCAACGACTGACGGAAAAAACGAAAAACAGTAAACTCTCACTGGACGAATATATTTCGTTTACATTCAAGCTTGACGATCCAAAGGAGGAAGCAGTTGCGCATCGATTCATTTATGAGCGAACGAAAGACACAATGATCTCTCTTTTGAAGGCCGCAGCAAACGGGGAACTGGCGGGTGAAAATGATTTTTTGCTCATAACAGAACAGAATCTTTCTCGTTGGCAGCATTTAGAGCAAGAATTACGACCACCAATTCAAATATTTGAGGAAATCATTGGTGCTGCTGAATTGCACAGAAACTTCAAGATAGGATTGGTGAAAGATGCGTTCAGTATTTTGCTGCTCAGTTATGAAAAGAGTGACCCTAAAAAAGCAATTGAGTTATGCGAAGCTGCAATTCCTGGTCTAAAGGCAGACATGAATGATTCAGATTTTTATGTAAATATTCACCGCCAATTGTGGTACTTAAAAGCGTCCGAACAACCGAATAGATGGATCCCCATAAAGGAATACGGTCGAGTGGCTGTTCTCAAGGACCAGCCGGGGTTCTTGTACCTGGAATCTGAGGGTAAATTTTACATTCGACAACAGCGATGGATGAGTTCCGATAGCTTGGATTGGGTGGGGGATCGTGCACGCAGAACAGTGGAACTCACACCACAAGAATTGCCGACTGCCCTGAAAGGAAAATAAGAATTATATCTGATCTTCCACGCGAATCTTTCCGATATACACCGGAAGATCTTCGAAGCCTTGTCGCACGCGCTTGAGTGCACGAACAAGACCAATGCGTTCAATGACGTCACGGAAACGCTGTACGCCTCCTGGAGCTTTGAAGTTCGTCATGATCGTGAACTGTTCGAGACGTTTGCCGCGGATGTAAATCGCGTCAGCCCGTTTTTCGATGCGATAGGCGCCCATTTTCGATGATGCAAGGTGCGGCTTAATGACTGGCAACTCCTTAGCCGCGTCTGCTTCCACTTCCTGTGCGATCTCAACTCTGCGCTCGCGTTCTTCCATGACGATGGGTAGCAACTTCTGCGTCAGTTCTTTCGTGGATAGCTTCGTTGCCGCAGATATCGACATGAAGACAGCGATACCTTTCTTCTTCAGCGCAGCCACCGTTGCTTTTGCATCTCCTCCGAGAAGATCAATCTTATTCAGGATGATGAGTTCTCGTTTCTTTTCGAGAAGAGGGGAGTAGAGCGAGAGTTCTTTGCGGATCGCTTTGTAGTCCGCTACAAGCTGCTCGATGTCGACTGCGTTCTCTTCGCGAAGTGCACGAGAGAGATCGAGCATATGCAGTAATGCACCGCAGCGTTCAATGTGCTTCAAGAACTCGTGACCGAGTCCTTTCCCTTCGCTTGCACCCTCAATCAGTCCTGGAATATCGGCGACAACGAAGTCACGATCGCCAACGGTCACAACGCCGAGGTTCGGGATGAGCGTCGTGAACGGATAATCGGCAATCTTTGGGCGTGCGGCGCTGATGACGGAAATGAGCGTCGACTTTCCAACGCTCGGATACCCGATGATGCCGACGTCTGCGACGAGCTTCAGTTCCAATTGTATGTGTCGGTGTTCGCCGGGCTCTCCAAGTTCTGCAAAGTCAGGTCGTTGCCTCGTGGAGGTTGCGAAGTGCGCGTTTCCAAATCCACCTTTTCCTCCATGCGCAACCACCAGTGTGTCTCCTGCATTGGTCAGATCGGCGAGAAGCTCTTTGGTCTCGGTATCCGTAATCGAGGTGCCGGGTGGAACAAAGAGGAGAAGGTCTTCACCGTCTCTGCCTCCTTTATTGTTTCCCGACCCTGCTTTGCCGCTTGGAGCCTCAAATCGCTTTTGGGAGCGGAAGTTACTCAGCGTGTCCGTGTTTTCATCGGCCACAAGCACGACGTTTCCGCCTTGGCCGCCATCTCCGCCATCTGGGCCGCCCATCGGCACATACTTCTCCCTGCGCCAACCGACGCATCCTTTGCCACCGCTTCCACCGCGGGCATCGATAATGGCCTCATCCAAAAACATAGGGCGTCAGTATACCTTGCTTTTCGCACCAGCGAGCGAATAATTCGAGGTACATGGGCAAAACACTCGAATCGTATGCTCAGAAGAAAGAAGAATGCTGCGCAATCTTCGTCCGAGAGTTGTCTCTCATTAATGAGTATTTATTGGAGCAGGAACAGCTCCTGAGCGAATTCAAAGTAGGAGCACCGGAACATCAGGTTGCCAGTTCAACACTGCAGGGGATTGCAATTGCACAAACAGACGCCGCAAATAATGTGTGTATCTTGGCAGTAGAGCAACATGCCTTGAACTCATATTTGCAGCTTGTTCAAGACAGTAAGTCGAAATTATCGCCCGATCATTTGCGTGAAATGGATGATTTTATGAAAGACGGAGATTTGTACGACGAAGCGGTGGAAATAATCGAAGCTGTCATCGAAACGTTTGATGTTCGCTCTCCAGGTCCTACACATGCAATGTATCTCACTGTTCGCGACGTTCTACAATTTGCGGCGAAAGCGTGGGATGCACAAAAACTAAAAGCTAGATCATCAAAAATGAATGTGCTTATACATCTATGTATTTTTAGACGAGCACTTGCTGATTATCGCGATAAATCGTTTTAGGAGCTCAATAACGTTTCATTTTATTCGGATATGAACGCATTGCTTGACCCACAGAGCGAGTTCGATCTTCAGATGCAACATCTGTGGGCAGATCGGACGGCGGCACTTGCTGTGTTTGTAGATGGTCCTGCCAGGGAAAAATTGCGCAGGTACGTTCAGGAGTGTTTCACCTATGCCGAGCATCGATTGGAGGATCTCGGAGAAGACGACCCCAAGTACCGCGTTGAAGCGTATATCGCAAAAAAATTCACGAACATCCACGTACTCATGAATCACGTCGATGCTGATAGAAAATCAGACGTCACTCAATGGGAAATCCGAGAACGCGGGCATGCTATTTTTGTGAATGGATTACCTGCTCATTTGGCGTTTACGTCCCTCAGACGTGTCCAAGCTCTGTTCCGTCATAAAGTACATCCACAGCTTTTAACAGAAATCGCATTGCAATTCACTTCATCAGAGGAAGGGGAGGCGTTCCTTTATAACCAAGCAATGATCTTTCTTTCAAAGATGGATATGGACGTAGAAGAAGATGATTTGAATTCGTTTGATCTTCGAGAAATGACAACCGGAAGCCTGCGGAATGTTCATCGAGCAGTCAAAGCTGTTCCTATCGGTGAATATCCGAGATGAGGTTCAGGGCGCTTGATTTTCATATTTAGCACTCTATAATATCGAGTGATAAGCCTCGTTTTCCTCTTACCCTACCACTATGTCCAAGATTATCGGCATTGACCTCGGCACCACGAACTCCTGCGTCGCCGTCATCGAAGGCGGTGAGCCAGTCGTAATCCCCAACAGCGAAGGAAACCGCACGACGCCCTCCGTCGTCGCATTTAAAGACCCTTCGACAGGCTCAGGGCAGGGCGAAGTGCTTGTCGGCGTTTCTGCAAAACGTCAGGCAGTCACGAATCCGAAGAACACGATCTTCTCTGCCAAGCGCTTCATGGGACATCGCTACGGCGAAGTGAAGAAAGAGGCGAGTGCGATGCCATTTGAAGTGAAAGAAGGAAAGGGAGGTCGTGCAGTCATCTCGGTCAACGGGAAAGAAATGCTGCCCCAAGAAGTGAGCGCGAAGGTTCTCCAGAAGTTGAAGACGGACGCCGAAGCCTTCCTCGGTTCCAAAGTCACGAAGGCCGTCATCACCGTTCCAGCATACTTCGACGACTCACAGCGCCAGGCGACGAAAGAAGCGGGTGAAATCGCCGGTCTTGAAGTCGTGCGCATTATCAACGAACCGACGGCTGCAGCTCTTGCATATGGTCTCGACAGCAAGAAGGAGGAAAAAATCATCGTCTACGATCTCGGTGGTGGAACATTTGACGTCACAGTCCTCGAAATTTCTGGTGACGGGCACTTCGAAGTGCTTTCGACGAATGGTGACACACACCTCGGTGGTGACGATTTCGACCAAGCGATCGTCGACTGGCTCGCATACGAATTCATGAAAGACAGCGGCGTCGATTTGTCGAAGGACAAAGTCGCGTTGCAGCGTCTTCGTGAATCGGCGGAGAAAGCGAAGATCGAATTGAGCTCACAAACGGAAACCGAGATCAACTTACCGTTCATCACGGCGGACGCCTCTGGACCAAAGCACCTGCTCATGAAGCTCTCACGAGCAAAGCTCGAAGCGCTGACCGCTGCGCTCATTGAGCGTTCTGTGGAGCCCTGTATGAAGGCTATGAAGGACGCCAAAGTGTCCAAATCTGACATTCATGAAGTCGTTCTCGTCGGTGGTATGACACGCATGCCGGCAGTCGTTACGAAAGTGAAGGAACTCTTCGGTAAGGAGCCACACAAGGGTGTAAACCCGGACGAAGTCGTTGCGATCGGTGCTGCGGTGCAAGCTGGTGTGCTTGGAGGAGACATTAATAAAGATATTGTGCTCGTCGACGTGACGCCTCTCTCACTTGGTCTCGAAACGCTCGGTGGCGTCGCAACGAAGGTGATTGAACGTAACACGAAGATTCCGACGCAGAAGTCACAAGTCTTCTCCACCGCCGCAGACAATCAACCGTCTGTCGAAATTCACGTTGTCCAAGGAGAGCGTGAAATGGCTGCCGACAACAAGTCTCTCGGCCGCTTCATTCTCGATGGTATTCCACCATCACCACGCGGCATGCCACAAATTGAAGTCATCTTCGACATCGACAGTAACGGCATCATGAACATCACCGCGAAGGATAAGGGAACGGGCAAGACGCAGCACATCACCATTCAAGGCTCGACGGGCCTCAGCAAAGAGGAAGTAGAGAAGATGAAGAAGGACGCTGAGATTCATGCCGATGAAGATAAGAAGAAGCGCGAACTTATCGACGCTCGAAATGGCGCAGATGCATTTATCTTCAACCTGGAGAAGCAACTGAAGGAACACGACGCAAAGATAAGTGACGACGTGAAGAAGAAAGTGAACGAGAAGATGGAAGAGCTTCGCACACTAGTCAAAGATGAATCCGCAACGGCGCAGCAACTCACAGACAAAACGAAAGAACTTGGCGACGCCGCACAGGAAATCGGCAAAATCATCTACGAGGCCGCCCAGAAGGAGCAGGCAGCTGGCGGCGACAAGAAAGATGAGAAAGTGGTCGATGCGGAGGTTGTGGATGAGAAGAAGGGTGATAAATGAGCTGTAAAACCGCTCTTGAAAGCCCCGAAAGGGGCTTTTTTGTGACTGTCGGCTCTGGCAGACTATCGCACTCGATGAACAGAAGCCCATCATCAAAGGCATTCGCGGGGATTGCTGCAGCAAAAAAGCTCAAAGCGGAACTGCTACGTGACCCAAACATCGTCGACACCATTCGAACGCTTCGTTTGCAAAACAAAATGCACGACACGATCGCGAGTGCACTGCTGTCCCAAGAACTGGTCGAACGCGGAACATCGAAGAAAGTTCTCATCTCGGCGATTTCCAGCACGGCGCGCGAACTCTTGGGAGCGGAACTGTCCGACGCAATCACATTGGAGACCAAACATGTCGTGGACGCAGAGGACATCGGCGACGCATGGAAAGAAGGTCAGGCAGCCGCCACTAGGGCGCGTGGCCAACACGTGTGGGAGTACGCCGACGATCGCATACTCTGCGAAGTCGTGGGTGAAAACACAAACGGACACGGTACTCCATGGAAAGAGATCGCATGGTTTTTGGAACACCAACACGGAATTCGGTCGAATGCAAAGGGATGCCGCATGCGGTATTACAAAATCAAGCCACGACCTGCGTCTGGACAAGAATCTAGTATGACTCTAGACGAAGTAGACCCCAGGCCACAGCAGTCCGAATCGGAATCAGAAACGGATTACGGGCAGGTCGACATCGCCCACACCATGCATTCCAACGGGCCACGTAAAGCACCGACTGTCGCAGAAATCGTGCACGGCGAACGGGTAGACCTTCGAAGTCGCATCGTCTCTCTTTTTCGCGAAAACAAGACGGCTCCAATGATCGTCGACGTGTTGGAAGTTGAACTCATGGGGGACGGCACTCGCAAACGGGAAAGTCTTGAATCGCTTGTCCGCAAAGTTGTTGTGCGCGTGATTCCGAAGAATGAGCGTAAGACACATCAAAAAACGGCACATGAGAATCGCGCGGCGAGAGGCCATTCGTCTCAGTACGAGGGGCGCGCCAACGCCCAACGCGAAAACGGGCAGAAAGTATGGATGCCTGAAGAAATCGAGTATTTTTTGGAGCTTTTAAAGGACGAAAAGTTCCTTCGTAAAACAAAGCTGAAAGATCTTCCCAAAGACAAATTACGAATGAATCATGATTTTCTAGCCGAAGCGATGAATGAACGGTTCGGCACGAAGGAATTCACCGCCCATATAACCCTGAATCGTCTTGAGCGCATGCGCAAGCGTGAGCACGATGACGCGAACGCAAAGCAGAAAAAAAGAGTGATGCAGCGTGAAAGAATTTAATCAAAATGCGCCCCGTTTCCGAAGCATAGGTTCACTCTTCAATTTTCAGAGTTTCAGTCCGACGAAGGCGGCAAGCTCAACGATCCGATTCGCATACCCCCATTCGTTGTCGTACCAGCCCAGGACCTTGAGCAAGGAACCATTTCCAGCGGGCTTCACCTCAGTTAGCTCAGCATCCACGATGCAACTATGGCTGTCACCAACGATGTCGCGTGAGACGATGGGGCGGCGTTCAACGTAAAGAATGCCAGGATGTTTCTTTTCGAACGCGTCGTAGGCCTTGAGGACCTCTTCAACCGTAACCGACTTCTTTGTCACGACCGTAAGGTCCGTTATGCTGCCCGTCGGTGTAGGGACGCGTAGTGAGATGCCGTGTAATTTGCCAGCAAGTTCGGGAATAATCTCTCCAATTGCCTTCGCTGCTCCTGTACTCGTCGGCACGATGTTTACCGCAGCAGCACGGGCTCGGCGCAAATCCTTGTGTGGTAAATCGAGGAGGTTTTGATCGTTCGTGTAGCTGTGGACAGTCGTCATGAGACCCGATTCGATTCCGAATGAATCCGAGAGGACTTTTGCGAGTGGAGCGAGACAGTTTGTCGTGCAGGAAGCGTTGCTGATGACGTCCATTGTCTTCGGATCGTACGTCTCTTCATTTACGCCGAGGCAGAACGTTCCATCTGCTTTGTCTTTGCAGGGAGCAGAGACGATTACTTTCTTTGCACCGGCTTTGAGATGGAGCGCTGCATCGTCTCGCTTCGTGAAAACACCCGTGCATTCCAACACAACGTCGACCTTCATGTCACCATGCGGAAGCTCGGCGGGGCTCTTAATCGCCGTGATCTTGATTGTCTTGCTGCCGATCTTCATGCCGCCTTCAACTGCGGTTGCTTCGTCAGGAGCGCGTCCGTACGTTGAATCGAACGTATAGAGGTGCGCAAGTGTTGCAGGATCGGTGAGGTCATTGATAAGAACGACATTCACTGATGGATGCTTATCCAGAATGATTCTGAGAGCCTGGCGGCCAATGCGTCCGAATCCGTTGATGGCGAGGTTCATGTCGAAGGGGAAAAGTTACATTGAAGTATAGCAAAAGGCTCGTCTATGCGCTGGATGAGTTTTGCTTAAATGTATAGATAATGCTATAATAGTATATATGGATTATCTTAACGAAACTGACACCGGTAAATCTGATTTTTATGAATCAGGTCATGTGAGCGAGAGCAAAACCCCTAGCGTGAATGCCCCGATAGCTGATTGGTTTTCTGCTGAATTCGGAAAAGTAAAAGATGCAATCGGTTATCATCTCGGATTTCATTCAGAAAAAGGAGATGCAGAACAGCATGAGACCGTTGGTGGACATATTGGTGTTGCTATTGATCGAATTGCTGCACCGGTTGTTTCCGGAACTCGCTACATCCTCGCTCTGGACGATGAGCATGGAAAACCAGAAATGCACGAAACTGTGTCAAAACATGCTGGCACGGTTGTAGGAAGACTCACACAGAAATTTGTTGATGCAGGGATTTTCGCTGGAAATTGTTTTAGATCAGTCTTTGGATCAATTGTCTCATCTAAGCCTATCGAAGATCCTATTGGAACACCCATCCAACGCGCATTTGATGACGGAGAAAATTCTAACAGGGAAGACCGTGAGAACATTGTCTAAGTGTTTATTTCTCTGAAGGCCTAGGCCTTCAGAAATGTTCGCTGCAAAAGCAACGTGTCGATTTCCATAAGAGGGGATTCGCAGGTGAGCACGCCGCCGACGTTTCGCTTCTTCAAGACCGTCAGAAAGCCCTTCCAGTTCGCATCGCTCTCCATGAGCGGCAAATGGTGCTTTTCACCCTTTTCGCCGTAAGCAATGCCGGAGAAGTGCATATGAAGCCGCTGAAGAGCATTCTTCCCGAGCGATTTCTCCACTGCCGTGAGCATGTCATCCCACTCTTTTTCAGTATTCACGCCGCCATTGCTCCTCGCATGCATGTGGGCTGGGTCGAGGCAGGGGATAAGGTCAAATTCCCTGCTGATTTCCAGAACCTCATCGAGTGTTCCCCACTGCGTCTGCTTTCCCATCGTCTCGTAGGCAAGGTTTACGTCGGGAAAAGATTTCCTCTTTTTCAACATGCGTTCAGTTGATCGGCGCACGTTCTCCGTGACGTGCGTTGAATCTTTTCCTCCATTAAACGCTGCATGCACGCAGACAGAAAGAGCACCGCACACTTGCCCCATGGTAAGCGCATCGATGATCCGCTTCTCGCTCGCAGCAAGTTTCGCCTTGTCGTCGGAATTGAGATTCACAAAGTACGGCGCATGGATTGTCAGCGTGATGTCGAGTTCCTTTGCCAGCTTTCCAATTGCTGCAACATGCTCGGCGTTCTTTGGAACGCTCTGCACCCATTCAATTTCCATCGCATTGATCCCGAGAGACTTCGCATGTTTGAGCCCTGCCAACGTTCCGCCGGGATTTGGCGTGGATTGTGGCGCACCTGGACAGGCAATGCGGAGCATGGAGACAGTGTAGGGTAAGCACGGTATGCTTTGCAGGTGCAAGAACTTCCACGTGCGCCCATCGAGCGACTTCTCGGAACGCCGTATGGAGAGGCAGCGTATAAGCTTGTAGAACGGCTAACAGACGCAGGTTTTGACACCTGGTGGGTTGGAGGCGCAACCCGTGATCTCGCACTGGGTCAGATTCCAACGGATATTGATATCGGGACGGCCGCACTTCCGGAGGACATCAAGAGGGTGTTTCCAAAGGCAACGGAAGATGTGAAGGGTCTGGGAAGTCTGCGCGTGACTGAAGCTTCCCATGAGTTTGAAGTGACGACATTTCGTGAAGACGACGAAGCCTCCGATGGTCGTCATCCAGAGAGCATCGTCTTCTCCACACGCGAAAAAGATGCCAAGCGCCGCGATTTCACCATCAACGCAATCTACTACCATCCTATTTCACGGCAGACCTTCGATCCAACGGATGGATTGAACGATGCAGAGGAGAAACTCGTGCGTTTCATCGGTGAGCCTGCAATTCGCATCAAACACGACGCTCTGCGTATTCTTCGCGCCGTCCGTCTGCGCGCGATAATTGATGGTCAGTATCATCCAGAAACATATGCGGCTCTTCGAGAACAGGCTTCGCTCGCTGGAACTCTCTCAGGAACACGACAATTGGAAGAAGCAGAGAAGATCCTCGCATGCCCTCGGCCAGCCCGTGCACTCGAAGATTTATGGGAACTAGGCATTTTGTCTTATATCGCTCCAGAGCTTCACAAGTGCAAAGGAATAGCCCAACCAGCCGATTATCATCATGAAGGGGATGTCTGGGACCACCTGCTTCAGTGTACGTCATCATTCCGTCCTGATGATTCCGCGGATGTCCGTCTCGCTGCTCTCTTTCATGACATTGGGAAAGCAGAAACGTTTTCGCTGCAGGAACGCATTCGTTTTGATCATCACGCATCGATCTCCGCCGATATCACATCGGCAATCTTGAAGCGCTGGCAGGTTCCGAAGAAACGCATAGAGAAAATCGATTGGATCATTCGCCACCATATGACGATGGGCACATTTAAAGATCTCTCAGAGGAACGCAAAGCACATTGGTATTTCCATCCGTGGTTTTCCGAACTACTGGGCGTCTTCTGGTTAGACATCGCTGGCACAGATCCTGCTGACTTTTCATACTACGATGCAATTCTCAAGGATTATCACCAGTTCCTCGACACGCACCCGCGGCCGCCAAAACCCCTTCTCACCGGTGACCACGTGATGAAACTTCTTGGTATCAAACCGGGAGAAGAAGTTGGCAGTGCTTTGAAGGCATTGAACGATGCGCAGGTTCAGAAGACTGTGACGACCAAGAAGGAGGCTGAACAGTTCATTCTGAAACTCAAGCGAGCATAGCTCTTTACGCCGTGCGTCGATTGAACGCATTGAGAAGCAGGAGAAGGACCACTGCTCCAATAACCGCCGTCACGATGCTACCGAGCAAGCCGTACGCTTCGATGCCGAGCGCATTGAAGATAAATCCGCCGATAAAGGCGCCAATGACGCCAATAACGAGATCGCCAACGAGACCGAAGTTCTGGTTCTTCACGAGCATGTCTGCGATCCAGCCCGCAATGAGACCGATGATGAGGAAGCTAATAATGTCCATAGAAATGTATGAAGGAGATAAAAGAAGACTCTACGCTTAACAGCAGACGTGTCAGGGCCCAAGAAGTTACAGAGCATTTTCTCTGGACACTTGAGCCCAAAACGACGATACTGTTCTTTTACTTCTACCCCCCTCTCCTTATGGCAGATAATGGATCCGGTATGAACGCAATCGTCGCAGTCATTGCGGTTATTGCAATTGTCGTCATTGGTTATTTCGCAATCATGATGCTGCAGCAAAATCAAAATAATGATGGACCGGGCATTGAAGTAGATTTGAATGGAGGAGGTGCAGATGGAGGAGCTCAATAAAGTACGCACCCGACAGTTTGGTCGTGCCGACAATCCCAGGAATGTCCCCCTGGGATTGGTCGTGTGCGCTATACTCAGCTTATGAACGCATTCCTCGCCATCGTCGTCATCCACCTGCTCGCTGTTGCGAGCCCTGGTCCAGACTTTGCGATCATCTTGAAGCAGAGCCTGACACAGTCTCGACGCGCAGTTGTGTGGACCGCTGTGGGGCTTGGATGCGGCATTTTGCTGCATGTGACGTACTCACTGCTTGGCATTGGACTCGTCATTTCGCAGTCCATCCTCCTCTTCAACGTCATCAAGTATGCCGGTGCGGCGTACCTCGTCTACATCGGTATCAAGGGTTTACTGACGAAGCCTTCAGCCGCCTCACAAGTCAGTAAAGAGAAAACACATTCGATGTCTTCGTGGAAGGCATTGCAAACGGGCTTCTTGTGTAATGCACTCAACCCGAAAGTAACCGTGTTCTTCGTCGCACTCTTCACACAGGTTATCGATCAATCGACGCCCTTCTGGCTCCAAGCCGTATATGGCATCTACATGGCGTGTGCGACTATCGTCTGGTTCTCAAGTCTGGGAATGGTGCTTTCGTTGGGCATCATTCGCCGAACGGTCGATCGTGTACACCACTGGATCGAGCGGGTCATGGGAGGAATTCTCATCCTCCTCGGCATCAAAGTTGCTCTGGCGAGTAGGGAATAGGATTCAATGTCGCTGAATTTTGTATGTGATACAATTTTGTCTATGATATTCATCGAAGAAGTTATCTTTGGAATTGCCGGGGCACTTCTCATCATTCTTGGAATGGATTTTGTGCTCGCTCCGCAACACGCACTCAAATTTCTCTATCGCGACTGGGACCTCGATGCAGTGCACAGATTTCTATGGGGAAGAGCGATGTCGGCCGGTCAAAAGAATTTTGGCGTACGCGGTGACGCTTTCAATTTTTTCTCTTGTGACCAACAGTCCGTGGCCCATTCGTGTATGAGACGACCATCCTCTGAATAATATTGATTCAGCCGCTTTTCAAGATTGGTGGGCCAGGGGGGATTCGAACCACCGACCGCCGGTTTATAAGTCCGGAGCTCTAACCAACTGAGCTACTGGCCCACGACGAAAGTGTAGCCTCAGCGGCGTATGGATGCAGCACCTCCCCGATAATTGTTCTGCTTCGACATATCGAAACAGTATAGCAGCTTTCGTCTCATCTGTCTTGTCTTTAAGCGGAAGCCTTCTCTTCTTCCACCTTCACCGTCACAGGCACCGTTTGGTCGCCAATCTGCACCGTGATCTGGAATGCTCCAACGGCCTTGATCGGTTCCTTCGCGTTGAGGTCGTCTGTCTTCACTTCGACTGCGAGTTGCGTCTTGAGTGCTTCGACAATGGCGTCCTCGGAGATCGCAGCGTAGAGCTTGCCGGTCTTCGTCACTTTCTTCGAGAACGTGATGGTCTTTCCAGAAACGGCAGTGACGACTCCCTGCTTCGCTGCTTTCTCTTTCTCTCTCTCTTCCGCTCGGCGGCGAATCAGGTCGGCGTAGCGTTTGCGCACAATCGGCGTCGCAACCAACGCGGCGCGACGGGGCAGGAGGAAATTTAGGGCAAAACCGTCTCCAACGACTATCAGGTCGCTCTTTTTTCCTACGCCGGGGATGTCTTGGAGAAGAAGTACTTCCATGTCAAAAAGGGCTAAGAGATTTTACGCGTTGCATTGGCTTGGGTCAATGGTTTATTTGACCACGCCCGACCCAACAAGCGAGCCGGAATTGGTAAGAGAACCGCTTCCAGTGGGTGCAATGCCAGACGGGTCTGAATCGACGAACCCAAACATCCAGGGGAAGAAGGACAACCAACCGAGTCCCGCTCGAAATACTCGATCTTCCTGCGAGAACCAACGGTAGAGCGTTCGGAAGCGATCCGAGTGGAGCGACAGTCTGCCGATCTCAACGCCGTGAATATCTTCTCTGTGTGCGAACGTGTAGGTAGGGGAGTAGAGGAAGATTGCCGGGACGTCTCGCTGGAAAATATTCTTCAGTGTTCGTAGGAGCTCTTGGCGTGCGGTCGAAGATTCGTTGCCGCGAATGCGTTCGAGCAATGCATCCGTTTCGAACGATGCGTACTGCGCAAGGTTGTATGCATCCAAACGTATGTCGCTGCGGTCCCCCGTCACTTTCTGCACGCCGCTCGAGTGCCAGTACGGGTAGCTGTCCAAATTATCCAAGAGTGATTGTCCAAACAGCACGACGTCGTAATCGCGATTGAGGAGCTTCTCTTCAAATTCGCCACGCGTTTGCGGAAGATCGACCGTCACGCTCACGCCCAGTTGTCTCCACTGTTGCTGAATTTCTTCTGCAACCACACGGTAACTTTCTGGAGCGGGGCTGGTGAGAAGACGGATGTTGAGTTGTTCGCCGCGCTCGTTGATGCGAATCGTGATTGGATCTTCTTCACGACGACGTCGCAGATATCCACTTTCTAGCACCATGTCCGTTGTCGTGATGCCCTTTCCTGCGTCTGCATTCCCTGCGCGCGTTTCAATGAAGAGATCCATGAGACGTTGTTCTTCGGCGGCACGCTGGAATTCACCGCCGTTTGCCGTTCGGAGAACGTATGCCGAATCGAGCACGCGGCCTTCTTCATTTGTCAGGCGAATGTGATTAAGTCCAATCTTCAGCGCTCCCGTGCCTCCGTACGTCGGTAACGCGACAATCCATCCACCAGAGGACGTCGAATTTTTCTTCAGCGGGACGCCATTAATGCGATCTTTGCCGCTGAGTCCGCTCGCTGTACCTGAAATGGTCAATACCGCCCCCGTATCGAGGAACACGAGGGAGTCGACTTTCAAAATGCCCGTGGAATTCGTCTCACGCTGTTCCAGGAGTTTCTGCAAACGAATTTTTTCAGGGAAGTACCAACTGGATTCAAAGAGCGCACCCTGCGCCGCACTCATGTTGAACGAGTACTGCCATTCGTCCTGCTTCAATTCCAAAAACGGCGTATCCACAATCGTCGCAAGTCCCGCCGCCGCAACGACGTTTCGTTTGTCCGTCCCAAGCTGCAAACCGAGTCGCAACTTCTGATCCTTCAATGCCGGCCGATCGAGATTGAAGAAGAGCGCGACGTACTGCGGCAGCGTGTAATCGACCGTCGTGAAGTTGTCGGGGCCGATGGATTGTCCATCCGGGGTGTGTGCAATGGTGCGAATGCCGTCGAGATTGCGGACATCCGAGAGGAGCGACCGGTAGTCGGTGAAGATCCTGAAGACGACGCGTTCAAGACGATAGACCGGAGGAACGGGACGCGTGAAACGCTCCAACGTCACTTCGGTTGAAAGATCCGTCTGAGACAACGTTTTGAGTTGGTACGGTCCTGCACCGATCGGTGCAAAGCCGAAATCGAGCGTTTGATTGAGCAATTTTACGGGTATGTCTTCAAAAGACTTTTTTGGAAGAAGTCCGAGCGTGAGATTGCTCGGAAAGAAGCTGTACGGCTGTTCGAGGCGGAATTGGACGGTGCGATCATCCAGTTGTTCAATCTCAACGCCACGGAAGTTCTGACGAAGAAGGCTGTTCGGGAAATCCGGATGCTTGATCGTTTCAAACGTGAATACGACGTCCGCCGCCGTCACTGGATGAGGTTCTTCTGCAGTGGAGTCGTGCCATTCAATGTCGCTCTTCAAACGAACCGTGTACACCTTCCCGTCTTTTGACACTTCGTAGCTCGCGAGGTCTTCTTCAATCGCATTCTTGTCGGGGTTGTACTTGAGCAATCCTGAGAAAATAAGCGACACGATGTCGCCGTTCACATCATTCTGGATCGTGAACCATGGATTGAGCGGCTTGAGTTCTCCGACAGAGCCTTCGATGTACGTTCCGCCGTTCGAGGGAATAAGCAGCGTGTTCTGCCAGTAGAACCACGGAAACAGCACACCCGCGCTGAGCACAAACAGCGAGATGCAAACGGCGATAATGATGCGCTCTCGCTTCACATAGAATGCGAGGAGCGAACGGAGAAAAACGTTCATGTCTGATGCGAGAGAGGATTACAGGAACCACTCAAGCGTAGCGACCACTCCGAATGCAAGAGCGCAAACGATCGTTCCCTGGTACAAAAGCTTCTCCGCTCCGCGGCGCTGGATATACGTGACTCCTCCGGCAACTCCGGATGAAAAGCCTGCAGCGCGCTGCTGTGTGAGCACGCCAAGGATGATGAGCACTGCGAGGATGGCAAGAACGCCGTGGAGGATCGTTGTCGTAGTCATAG